>CAUTVF010000031.1:0-10313 GCA_963541805.1 uncultured Alphaproteobacteria bacterium | reverse complement strand
CAAAAGCATTACGAATAACTGCAGACGATCTTAAAAAATTACATGTTATTGATATAATTGTGAAAGAACCAACAGGTGGAGCACATAGGGACCCCAAACAGACAATTGCAAATGTAGGAGATGCAATATACTCCGAATTAAAAAGATTAGGAAAACTAAAAAATATTCAAAAACAGCGCGAAACAAAATTTTTAAATATGACATTAGATATTTGTAAGTTATAAGAAATAAACTATTTTAATGAATTTTGAAAAATTCGTTTATGCTTTCTAAAAATGTCCTTAAATTTAATTAATTCGCTTTCATATCTTTTTTTAGTTTTATAGGCATTAAGATAAACATTTTGCGACAACTCTTTGTTAATTGGTAATGTTAAAGCAATACTACACGGGTTTTTTGGAGCAGTAATATTATCCCAAACAGTTTTTGCAACAAAACCGATACCAAATGCCGCAATACTTAATCCCCCAGTCATTGGAGCAACAGCAGCACTCAAAACACCTGTTTTTGCAATAGATGAAACGGTACCTTGCAACCGTAATTTAATATCTGGTTCTGCTAAATTACCGGATATACTAATCATATCGGCAGTATTACCAGAAAACTGAATACCACTTTTTGGAAATGTTATTAATTTCATATTTATTAATTCTTTTCCAAGATCAACTTTTCCATCAACAATAATATTTAAGTTATCTGTTTCAATAGCTAAGCCAAGTCCAGATTCATATACACCATCTTTAATAATTCCATTTCCGACAAAACACTCAATATAAGAATCGTAGCCTTTATTTTGTTGTTCTGATGATTTTTCATGTACTGTAGAATTTGTAAAAAGGCTTACCAATGAAATAATTAAATCTTCCCCTGTCATATAATTAGACATTTCTTTAAGATAAATTTTATCTATTGAATATATTTTAAAACCACCACTTAAATTTGACATTAATTCAGACAAATCTGAGCCAACTGAATTTAAAAATAATCTCATTTGACTGTTACCACTTTTTACAAAGTCAAAATAACCTGTATAATCAACTATCTTCCCGATATTAATTAAATCCGCAGTTGCTGCCAAACTTGCATCTAATTGATTTTTATCATTAATAATCCCAATAGCTGTAATTTTAACATCTCCATTTGCATATTTTGCAGATAAACTATTAAGAGATAATTTACCATCATTTAACAAAAATTTGATATCAATATTCTTAATTGGCATTTGTGGCATCGCTTTTAATTCATCAACTGACAATAATAAATTTAAATTCAATTTTTTTATATAATTCAATAGTAATGGAGTGTTTTTAAAAACATTTAATTCAGTTAGTGGAGAGTGTAGCACATATGGAGTAATTGAATTATCGTCTTCTAAATTTGTTTGCCAATTTGGCCAAAATATCTTTGGCAAATCTATTAATTTTGATTGCAAATTTGCATTAATCAAAAACCGATCTTTAAAAGATAAGTCAATAATACCAGAAATATCAGAATTGGAAGTTTTTAATTTTATATCTCGAAAAGATGTAAAATATTTATTGCCGATAATATCCATAGATAAATTAATTTTTCCAATATAAAAACTATCATCTAAAAATAACTTTAACAACTTTTGAGGTTCATGCGAAATAATATTAAATGTCCCAATATAAGTAAAAGATTTATTAATATTTTTTAAAATTAAATTCCATTCAGCGATACTATCCAGGCCTAATAACCTTATTGATAATGGAATATTTTCAGAATCACCACTAAGCCAATGTTGTAACGTGGATGTTATAATTGAAAGTTTAATACTCTGCCCTTTGTAAATAATATTTGAGTTCAATATAATTTTATGATTATCTAGAATATGTTGAATTATCAAATTATTAACTTTAAATTCTTCTTTAATATTTTGAATATTTAACTTTACAAAGGTATTGCGAACAAAAATCTCATCAATGTCGAATTTAATATTTTGAAAAGAATTGCTTAACTCATTTTTTGTATTATCAACATTATAATTTTTGATATGCAACTGTCCTGGCACATTTGATTTATTACTTTTCAAAAAATTTATTTTATCATCTGATATCAAGGAAATATCATCTAAATGAATTTTAGATATAACATTTATTCCATTTAATAAACTAAATAATGAAATTCTTGCCTTAACTGATCCAAGTTTTATCGTGTAGGAGTATTTTCCTATTTTGATATTTTTAATTATAATATTATTTATTTCTATGGCAGGATATATTTTAAATACAGTCCATTTAACATTTCCATTAATTGATAAATCAAGGTTTAATTCTTTTTTAACAGAGATCTCAATCGATCGTCTAAAATCATTAGGATTAATTTTTTGAAAAAACAAATGCAATCCTATTAACAAAACACTACTTAAAAATAAAATAAATTCGAAGAACAGTTTAAACTTATTTTGCTTTAATTTTTTTCGTAGAAATTTTTTACGCTCTTCTTTATTCAAGATAACCGCAGTAACATTTTGAACAGTATTTACCGTTTTTTTTCTGATTTTAGATATCTTGAATTTAACAATAAAAAAATATATAGATCGAACTAACTTTAGTAATCGAGGATAAAGTTTATTAAACAAGACTTTATAATTCTTTCTGGCAAAAAACAAACAATTAAATTTAAACATACTTCTTAAAATCCTGTTTATCAAAAAACTTCTCCAAAAAATTTAAGAATCTACCAAAAACAGGGGCAGTAATATCATAAATAGGTTGATTTAATTTAATATTAAAAGCATGTAGAAATAAAAAATTTATATCTTTAATATTATTTAGACCTAACATACAAGATAAATCTTGTAATTGCCTCAGTGTTCCATGTAAGCGGTCTCCAACAATTGAATGACCAAGTTGTGATAAATGTATTCGTAGTTGATGTTTTCTGCCAGTTTCCAGTTTTAATTCAACAAGAGACATATAATTTTTGTATTCTGATAAAACTTTATATTTCGTAACTGCCGGTAAATCTTTTTCCCCATCCACAATATTATTATTGATGATACCCGCTTTTTCTTTAAATATTCCATAACATACCGCTAAATACTTTTTTTGTACTTGCTTGTATTTAAATGCATTTGTTAAAACTTGTGCTGTTTTCAAATTTTTTGCAAAGATCATTACTCCCGATGTATCTTTGTCCAATCTATGAACTAAACGCAAGGAATATTTACTATCCACCATATTGATTAGTTTATCTAATGGGGCATATATTCCACTGCCACCCTGTGATGCAAATCCGGTTGGTTTATTAATTGCAATTATACTACCATCTTCATATAAAATATTGTTTCTTATAATGTTTAATTTTTTATCAATATTTGATCTAGAATAATCAGTATTTTTTATATCACTTATTTTATTACATTCTTCAATAAATGGAGGAAATCTTATAACATCCCCCACGGCCATATGATCATTTGCTTTTGCTCGACATCCGTTGACACGTATTTGTCCTGTTCTTATTAATTTATATAAATTTGATTTTGCTAAATACTTAAAGTGTTTTTTTATAAATGGTTCTAATTTTATCCCATCGTCTACTTGATCAACTGTTAATAATATTGCCATTTACACCCCAATAATATATACTTCCACTAAGGATTAAATATTATAAAACAGCATTTAAAAATAACAACGAAGATTATTAAAAATGTTAAACAAGCTAATCACTACATTAATTTTAATTTTATCATTTTCAAAATATGTATACTCAAACATCACAATTGATATTGATTCTGGAAAGGTGGAGCCATTATCAACAGTTATACTTGATTTTGATTCAAATGAAAAATTTACAAAAGAAATCTCAAAACAAATTCCTAAAATTATACGTAACGATTTGGGATCATCACAATTATTTCGTATGGTCAATCCAGACGCTTTTATAAATACGAATACTAAAATTGACAAAGCACCAATTTTTAATGATTGGATTGCAATTAATACAAAAATATTGGTACATGGTAAAATACAACAAAGAAAAGATAAAAAAATTAGAATAGAATTTCATGTATGGGATATAACACTGCAAGAACAAAAAAAATCTGGGGCTTTGGTTACAACAATCGATAACTACCGTCGCATTGCACATATTATTTCAGATTATATATATACAAGTATAACCGGAGAAAATGGATATTTTGACACACGCATTGCATATATTTCAGAAACTGGTCCGAAAACGAACAGAATTCGACGCCTTGCATTGATGGACTATGATGGGGCAAATCACAAATATTTGACAGATGGAATAATATCTGTTGCAACCCCTGTGTTTGCTCCAGATATGCAAAAAATTGCATATATGACCTATTACAAAAATACCCCTAGAATATATATTTTTGATATCGAGACAGGACATCAAGAATTACTTGGAGAATTTCCAGGAATGAATTTTGCACCCAGATTCTCTCCTGATGGGAAAAAAATTGCAATTGCGGCGGCAACCGATGGCTACACAAATATTTATGAAATTGATTTAAAAACAAAAAAAACAAAACAATTAACATTTGGAAAATTTATCAATACATCAGTATCATACTCCCCAGATGGAAAGTACATAGTATTCATATCTGATAAAACAGGATACCCGCAAATATATAAAATGCACTTACTATCCGGTTACATAACGCAAATCAGTAAAAACGAAGGACAATATGAAGAACCTGCTTGGTCACCACGCGGGGACTATGTAGCATTCGTTAAGATATACAAAGGTCAATTTTATTTGGGTGTAATGGATACAGATGGAAATAATGAAAGATTAATCACAAATGATTTTATGGTTGAATCCGTATCTTGGGCACCAAATGGACGCAGAATTCTATATTATAAACAAATGCCAAAAGCAAATTCTGCTGATAAAGTTAAAATATACTCGATCGATGTATCAGGACGATATGAAACAGAAATAAAAACACCTCACGATGGATCAGATCCAACGTGGTCATCTTTACTACCATAATTCAATTGAGATTGTAACAATTCCTTTACTGTCAAAATATCAATATAAGCTAGTTTTTTACTGATAGGATTACGCAACAAATAAGATGGATGAAATATCGGTATCGTTTTTATGGTTCTTCCGCAACAATCATAATCAAAAATATTTCCACGAACTTTTGTAATTCCATCAGAATTATTCAATAATGCTTTTGTCGCGACACCTCCGGCAAGTACTATTATTTTTGGATTAACAAATTCAATTTGTCTTTTAATTATGGGCATACAAATAAAACATTCCTCTGGAGTCGGGGTTCTGTTCCCAGGAGGACGCCATTTTAAAATATTACTTATGTAAGCATTCTTATCACGAGATATCCCAATTGTTAAAAAAATTTTATCTAATAACTGTCCACTTACTCCAACAAATGGAAGGCCTTGTTTGTCTTCGTCTGCTCCAGGTGCTTCCCCAATTATCATAACATCTGGATTTTTTTCAACTCCACAGCCAAAAACAGTATTCATTGCATATTTTTTTAACTGGCAAAAAGAAGAGTTCAAAACTTTCTCTCTTAAAATCTCTAAACTGTTCGACGTGGCTGCAATATCTTCTGCACTCTTAAATGCTAAATTTGTTGCATATAAATTTTCTTCACTATTCTTTATTACACCTATATTGTTTAACCTATCACGATGATCGGTAATATCTTTTGCTGTTAAATTTTTTGAAACAGAATAAAAATTATTTGGTGAATTTCTACAAACAATATCAATACCAGATAATTGATATGATTTTAAAAAAAAATAAATGTCTTCTATTCTATCAACTTTCATAAGTTTGGTATATGAATTTGATTCCTTGCCAACGGATCATGATACGTTGGTTGCTCCTGCAAATTTGGAATATTTATATTTGTCCCAGATCGGATGGAATTCTGTGTTTGATTTGTTTTCTGTTGATTATTTTTAATATCTGGATTAGCCACCTGTCCCACTGAACCATTTTTAACATCCTTAGAAGTTTTAGTATTTTTATTCTTATCATTATCATCTTTTTTATTTAATTCAAGGTCTAAAGGATTTTTTACATACTCAACAGATGATTTCATATCTTTTTTATTTTCTAATTTATCTAAACGTTCCATAACATCCAACAACCGTAAATCATAAACTTTCACAGAGTGTTTTAAATCATTTAATTGTTGTTTTAGATCAATAATCAGAGAATCCGCATTATCACGCATTTTATTAATATCAGAAGAATTCTTCATAAGCATCGGCACAAAATTATTAATATTTGCTTCCAATGTATTAACTTTTTTTAAAAGATCACTTCTATTATCCCTTGGTTCTTCATTATCAACAAAAATAGAACCACGCGACTTAACGGATGGAGGTGTCACTGGAGGATATGATTGTGCAAAGGCATCACCAAAATACCAACATATTACAAGAATATAAAATATAAAGCTGAATTTTTTCATTATTTTAACCCCCACAAACCTCACCCCAGGAATATAAAATATATCTTAAAAAGATTCAATAAAATAAAAGCATCGCAAAGCGATGCTACAATCAAAGAAAAAATCTTTAAACTATTTCGTAACTACAGAAACCGCACGTCTATTTTTTGCCCATGCTGCCTCATTTGATGCAGGATCCAAAGGTCTATCCTTGCCGTATGATACTGTCTGCATCCTTTTAACGGCAACACCCTGGGAAATCAAATATGCTTTTGCAGAATTTGCACGTCTTTCACCTAATGCATAGTTATACTTTTTAGTACCACGTTCATCACAATGCCCTTCAATAACTATCTTAACATCAGGATAAGCATTCAACCACAAAGATTGTAATTTTAAAGTCTTTACAGCGTCAGGGGTCAAATCATATCTATCCCATTCAAAATTAACCATATTACCCGCACGTGCAATCAAATCAGCTTGACTACCCTCTTTAATTCCAGCGACAGGAGCAGGCAATTTCAAATTAGCAACATACTCAGCATAGTCAGAAGACGTATCTGCTTTTTTTTCAGAACATCCAACAACTACAACTGATAAAACTGCAACAACAAATAAATTTAAAACTTTTTTCATTACACACACCTATAAGCAATACTATTTCATTGACATAGCAGGTTTCATTTGTTCGCTTTTTTCCATTGAAGAATCATTTTTAGTCATAGATGAATCGTCAGCTTTCTTTGAAGAACAAGCAACAACAGAAACAGCAACCAAAGCAACTGCCAAAACATTTAATAAATTTTTCATTTCATATTTCCTTTCATGAAGACAAATTTAAATCAATGTGGGGATTATAGATAAACAAAAATCAAAAAGCAATGAATAAAAACAATTTGCATATTATGAAATAAGATATATACTGCGCCACAAGATACAGATATTTGTATTTAGCATCCGATGGATGCGGGGACTTCAAAATCCTGTGCTAAAGACGGTGAAGAATAGCATCGTCAGTTGCTGTTTTTTTTTATTTTTGTAGAACAAAAACAGTAATAATTATTCTCCTCGACTGAGGTCGGGGAGCTGTGGTGATACAATAGGTTCGGTAATCGAATTAAAAGCCATGGGATCATTATCTTTAGCGTGATTTTTGAACTCTCCGACCATTTGTGTAATAAGCAAATGGTTTTTAAAATCTGTTAATGTTGCGGTTGACAGGTTTGTTAATGATTAACTTGGAGAAATGCTATGAACACTAAAAGACTTCTGTCTATATTCCTATCTTTTTTTATTTTATCTTCCTTTTTTTACTCATCCCCTCTTCTTTCAGAAGAAAAACCAGATAATACCGATACTCTAATATCTGACATGTGGATCAAAATTGATGAAAAAGCAAATGAATTATTCAATTCTACCTTAAATCAATACAAAACAGATCTTAATACTGCTTTTAAAAATAACAGAAATCTAGATGAAACAGTTGAAGGAAAAGAAGCTATAAATCAATTATCCTCATCTTTTTCAAATGATTTATCTTCTCATATGCCTACATCTGATACTGATACAAGAAAGAATAAATATAAATCTCGTATATCAAAACTAGATCCTGATAAAAGAGATCCTGAAATTCAGACAATCATTAATGAAGAAATTAACTCTGTTAATTCTCATTTTAACTCCCTCCTTACTTCCAAAAAAACCGATATCAACAACAAAGTTGAAAATGTTGAAAAACTTATCGAAGGCAAACTTATCAATGATTTGGTCGCGGTAATAACAGAAACTAGAAAAACAGAATTTAATAAATTTAAGGAAGATGAAGATAAAATATTTGAAGATGAAACTGAAAAAGAACATACAGACATGATTAACGAAATTAATAAAGCCGAACTCAATAATGAAGAAAAACAAGAGCTTATTAAACAATATGAAAATAACCTAAAGAAGGATAAAGAAAACAGAGAAGCAAATAATAATACAATAGGTTTAAGCAATTCCTCTAATGAAGAATTTCGCAAAAATATAACTGAAGAGCTTGAGGATGTTAAAAAAAATAATCCTGATATGAATTACAGCAGTATTAAGGAAAATATTATTAAAGCAAACAAAGATAAATTAGAAAATTTTTTAAAAACATCAAAAGAAACTTCAAAAACTAATAGATTGAAATTAAAAGAAGAACGATTAAGACAGGTAAAAGAATCGATTGAAAATTTAATTAAAGAAAAACAGAAACATAAACAAATGATAGAGGAAGCAAAAAAGACACAAGATGAAAGGGAAAGGTTAAAAGAAGCAGAAAAAAAGAGAAAAGCAGATTTTGAGTTAAGATTAGAAAAATTTGAAGAAGAAAATCGTGTTGGGTACATTACTGATGATTCTGTTATCAAAAAAATTGCATCTTGTTCATCACGTAAAAAAATTATAGCACATGAAAATGAATCTTTTAATTATTGTAAAAAATGGATATTAAGTTATGACAAATTAAAATTATTAAGGGGCAAAGTGAACAATGTAAGCGATCTTGATTTTAAAGTTTATTGTAAATCTACAAGCAACATCAAATTTTCAGGAAATAATCCTTCTATTTCTGATAATATTGGGGTTTCTTCTGTATCCACCAAAGAATTTGTATGGTACACATGTGATACTGGCACATTAAAAGGAACTGAATGTTGGGAAAATTCAAGATATGTTCATGTTTGTGATGACCTACACTGTCATGAGTTGTATGACAAGTGTATGGGAGGTTTTATCGGTTGTGGATGGTTTTGTCTAACATGGCATAATTGTGCCTGGGTCATTCCATGGGACGATGGTAGAGGCAGTGAATGCCGTAGAGCCACAAGAACACTGTATGAGGACATGACTCATTGGTATCGTGACGATTTCATGAGGTGGCTTTGGTACAATCAAGGGCAAGGATTGAAGGTAAATTCAAATACAGGAGAATTAGACTGGAATAATAACAGAAATCTTTGGGATAATGCCGTGATGTATGGAAAATGGAATGATGTATGCGTTAAAGATACCAGCCATAAATTAAAAGATGCAACCAAAAATATATCATATGAATATTCAGTATGGACATGTGAAAGTGCTACTGTCGACAAAAATGTATCTTTAAGGAAATTATACGATCCAAATTTTATTACATTCCAATAACAACAAATAAATGGCGAAATAATAATTTATTTCGCCTCATTATCGGTTTGATGGTTTCTTCCTCCAAAGTTTATCCATCAAACCGCCCTTATTAAAGATATATAATATTTAAAACTATATTTATTTCGATAAATTATCGTTGTAAATGGACAAACCAATTTTGTTAAACAATAATAAATATCTATATTAATAAGATTCTATAATTTCTACTAATTCCAAAACATTTTTAATTTAAATCAAAGATAAAAAAATCCCCATAATGGGGATTATAAAACAATAGATACAATCGTAAACTACTAAAAAACTTTAGCAACTGCCATAATATTAGTTGCGCCTTTTTTGAATAATACTTTCGCTTCTTTAGTATCATGCCCAAATACAACAACAACATTATCACCAGGTTCTGCAAGTTTTTCAAACTTTAATACTTCTGAAATATGCTTTTCCAAATCTTCTTGTTTATCATAAGATTTTTCTGTTACAACTTGCAAAACACCAGCACAGAAATCCACTTTACAAGCAGTATGATGATTTGTCACAACTGCAACAATCGGAGCATTAGGTTTTAAATGACTTAAACGAATTGCAGACTCTCCACTTTCAGTTACACAAACAATCGCTTTTGCCCCGATACTATCTGCAACACTTGCAGCAGCATCATAAACAGAATTGGCAATATCATCATGATAATCTAAATTTTCTAAATACAAATTCATGT
>CAUTVF010000030.1:0-10456 GCA_963541805.1 uncultured Alphaproteobacteria bacterium | reverse complement strand
CTATTCTGCTCCCATCTATATACAACGCATATTCTGTACATATGTTTATACAAGCGTCTGAGGTGTCAGCAGTTTTACCAAGAACGTAACTATCATGCCAATAACAAGTACCACTATAACCCTCCCATTGATTGCCACTTCCAACATATCTTGCATAATAGTCACCTGTATAATCATCTATATATTGGGGATCATCAAATAAATAACCATCATAACGTACCTTCTGATGACACAGAGCCATTTGATGATCATGACATCTATATTCTGAACTTATACACCTGATGTCTAAACCTTTTCCATAAACAGAATTTATATTTGATAATACAGATAAAAACATACTGAATAAAAACACACAATTACTTATTCTTTCGTTTATCATATTACATATTTTATTAATTTTATCATCTAATAATCTTTTCTTCATAACCCCTCCTGACTATTAAAAAATTTTTTGCATTCTACCCCCCACGGTTTGTCAAGAGGTTTCTATAATTTTCTGAAGGGTTTTTATATTTATTTTTTTGACTAAAAAATCAATGAAAAAAGTTAAGCAAAAGAAAATTAATCAATAACAAAAGTAATACGTATTGATTTTGATTTTATTTTTGTTATATTCAAGACATGTTCAAAAACACCTGCCTATTTAAAATATTTGTTATTTATTGTTTAAATATTGCTTATTCATTTTCTGCATATTCAAATAATCTTTTCAAAAATGACTTTATACTGTCATTTGATGATGCAGTTCAATATACAGTATTAAACAATTCAAATATTGCAAGTTATACTTCTCTATCACAAGCTGCTGAATATAAAACACGTACTTCTTTTGCTGCATTATTTCCTCAAGTAAGTATTGGTGCTGCTTTTAAACGCGGAGATGATGGTAAAACATCTATGTTTAATAATATTTTTCCAAACACCATACAAAATAAAATTCAGAATATGTATTCTGCAGAACTTGAGATTACTCAAAATATTTTTTCCGGGGGAAGTATTATTCAAAAAATCCGTTCATCGATGTTTGAAGAAGATGCTGTAAACTACGATCTAAAAATACAAAAATCCAATGTTAGCTTCAAATTAAAATCTGCATTCAGTAATTTAAGGTATGCCAATGATTATTTAAATTTATCAAACGAAATTTTAAAAAGACGAGAGGAAAATTTATCATTAATAACACTACGTTATAAAAATGGATTAGAAAATATGGGGTCTGTTATGTTAGCGCAAGCATATTTAAATGAAGCAAAATTTGATGTCTTAAAGGCAATTAATGCGATTTCAGTTTCCAAAAAAAAGTTTGCAGAAGTTATCGGATTTGATGGGGATGAAAATTTCTTGGATATCGCAGGGGAAGTACCTTTATCAATTCCAGAAATTATTGATATAAAAGATATTGCTAAGAAGACACCTGTGTATCTAAAAACTCTTGCAAACGAGGGGGCTGCAAAATCAGATAAATATAGAATGATTGGAGCATTCTTACCATCCGTTAATTTTTTTGTAACAGCAGGAAAAAATGACACTAATCTACATATGAGAAATTCTAATTGGTCGATTGGAATTAATGCAAAAATGGCAATATTCACTGGTGGAAATAATTATTATTCATATAAAACTGCAGCAGAGAATTATAAGTCTGCAATGAATAATCGTATTTCTATATTACGCACAATTATTGCAGATATAGAAGAAAAATATTCATCATATGCTGAATCAATTGAAAGATTAAAAGTTGATAAAAATTATGTAGAAGCAGAAAAAATACGTGCAAAAATCTCACGACAAAAATACAACAATGGACTTACTACTTTTGATGATTGGGATAGGATTGAAAATAGTTTAATTACGCAACAAAAACGTTATATTGAGTCAAAACGCAATAGAGTGATTGCAGAAGCAGAATTTGAACAAATATTAGGCATCGGAGTTATCGAATGATAAAGTTACATGATACCAATTATAAAAAGATTATTTACAATAAAAAATATATCATATTTGGCGCTGTTGTTTTGGTGTTTGTCTTGATTTTTTCAGGTATTTTTTCATCCAAGAAAAAAAACAGTATTTTAAATAAAGAGGAAATAGTAAAGCGAGATGATATTTTTGTGACGGTTTTATCAACCGGGACTGTTGCCCCCCAAAACAGGTTAGTGATTACACCAACGGTCCCAGGTAGAATCGAAAGTATAATGGTTGCAATTGGGGACAAAGTTAAAAAAGGTCAAATTCTTGCATGGATGAGTTCAACTGAAAGAGCAGCATTGATTGATGCAGCAAGATCCGAGGGACAGGAAGAGTTAAACAAATGGCAAGAATTATACAAGATGACGCCTATTATTGCCCCAATTGATGGGACAATAATTGTAAGAAATGTAGAATCAGGGCAATCCGTCATCAGCAGTTCAGAAGTTTTTGTCATGTCAGATAGATTGACAGTTAAAGCAAAAATCGATGAAACTGATATTTCAAAAATTAAGATTGGTGGACGTGCAACAATTATTTTGGATGCCTATCCTGATAGTCCAATTGATGCATGGACAGATAAAATTGCATTTGATGCAACAACAGTTAACAGTGTTACGACGTATATTGTTGATATTGTACCAATTAAGGTCCCTGGTTTTATGCGAAGTGGTATGACAGCAAATATTACGTCACATATTGCAGAAAAAAAGAAAGTAGTTTGCGTGTCGAATGATGCTTTGCACGTCGATGGAGAACAATATTATGTTATGATTAAAAAAAATAAGAATAAAAAAATAACAGATAAAAATCAAATAAAGCGTGTTGTTAAAGTTGGAGTAAGTAATGGTAGAAAAACTGAAATCACAAGTGGTTTGAATGAAGGAGATATAGTTATCATAAATACCTTATCTGTTGATATGTCTACACCAGATGAAAAACCTGTTATATTCTGATTTAAATTTCGGTACTGTTTCATGATTGAACTTAAAAATGTTTCCAAAAGTTATATTATGGGGGGACAGGTTTTTTATGCCCTCCAGAATGTTAATTTAAAAATTGATGATGGTGACTTTGTTGCAATTATGGGATCGTCTGGATCCGGTAAATCCACAATGATGAATATTTTAGGATTGTTGGATATTCCCACAAATGGAAAGTATATTTTATATGGATCTGATATATCAAAGATGACAGATAATGAACTGGCAATTTTAAGACGAAATAAGATAGGTTTTGTTTTCCAGCAATTTAATTTACTACCCAGAATCCCAGCATGGGAAAATGTATCTATACCACTTTTGTACACAGAGCATAAATTAAACTTTAATCGTGCAAAAGATTTATTAAATAAAGTTGGCTTAGGCAATAAATTAAATAATTATCCAAATGAATTATCTGGTGGTCAACAACAACGTGTTGCAATTGCTAGATCATTAATTAACAGTCCAAAGATAATTTTTGCAGATGAACCAACAGGGAATTTGGATTCAAAATCAGAATCCGAAATTATACAAATTCTACATGATTTAAATAAGCAAGGGATAACAATTGTAATTGTAACACATGAAGAAAATGTCGCAGAGCATGCAAATAGAATTATACATATCCGAGATGGTCATATAATTTCTGATGAAAGGAGAAAACAATTACAAAATACTATCCAACAAACTGAATATTATCATCATACGCAAAGCAACATTTTATTTGAATGGGTAAATTATTTTAAACAAGGATTTAAGTCGCTAACTGCAAATAAGATTCGGACATTTTTATCAATGTTGGGAATTCTTATTGGGGTTGCATCTGTTGTAACAATGTTATCAATTGGAAGTGGTGCACAAAGTGTTATAGAAAATGAACTGAAATCTCTTGGATCAAATTTATTAGTTGTTCGTCCTGGGGCCAGAAGGGTTGGTTCGGTTGCTGGGTCTGGGGCTGCTGTTAAAATGACAATTGAAGATATTGCATATATTAAAAATGAGTTACCTGTCAAATATGTATCTGCAATTGTTGGAGGTAGTGCACAAATAACATATCGTGATAAAAATTTACCTGTTCTTGTTGATGGAGTAAGCGCATCATACCATAAAATGCATGCACTCACTCCAACAATTGGACGTTTTTTTACAGAAAATGAAAATTTAAAACGTGAGCGTGTCGCAATTATCGGGTATACATTGATTAAAAATATTTTCGATGGGAAAAATCCGATTGGTGAAGTAATTAAGATTAATAAAATTCCATTTCATGTAATTGGGATTTTACCTGAGAGAGGATCCAATTCATTTCGTGATCAAGATGATATAATAATTATTCCAGTAAACACTGCCATGAAAAGATTGATGGGTAGGGAAAACATTGGGGGAATGGAAGTAGAAGCATTAAATGCCGAATCTGTAAATAAACTTGAACGCGATTTAAAGCAGACTTTATTGAAAAAATACAAAGTACCTTTGTCACAACAAAAAGATGCTATCAGGATTCACAATTTGGCAGATATAAAGAAAACTATGGAAACTACATCAAGTACATTTTCCTTATTACTGACGATTATTGCCGGAATATCTCTAGTCGTTGGGGGAATTGGAATTATGAATATAATGCTTGTTTCAATCACAGAAAGGACGCGTGAAATTGGACTTAGAAAATCTGTTGGAGCTAATCGTCACGATATTCTTGCGCAATTTTTATTTGAATCTGTAGTTATCAGTTTTGTTGGGGGAATACTTGGAATAATATCCGCGTGGATTGTTATAAAAGTACTGTCATCAATTACTGGTTGGACAACAATTACATCTATCAGTTCAATTATGTTTTCAGTTATTTTCTCTGTAACTATTGGTTTAATATTTGGAATATATCCCGCAATTAAAGCATCAAAGTTAAACCCAATTGATGCATTGCGTCATGATTAATTTTCTCTTTATAAAAAAAATAAAGATAATATACTAGGCGTAGATGTACATAAGTACAGATAAATTAACAAGAAGGAAAGGATAAAAAATGAAAGTAGTAGCTGTATCATTAATGATGCTTGCTTTAGCAGCATGCACAGGTTCTAGAGGAAAGATCGGGAATCAAAAGTATTGTACAAATGATTATTTACTTGGTATAATTTCTTTGTCTGAAATTATATCCCCTTGTAAATAGTTTGCTAGAAAAAATAATATTTAAACTTACATCACATGATGTAAGTTTTTTTATTTTCAACATATGTATATATTTTTAAATTTTATTAAAAATGTTTCATTTAAATCTTTATACTGCAACTACTTGCTTATTAAGTATTTAATTAAACTATATTTAGATCTGTTATTATTTACCTGATTATTGTTCTTTTCTTCGAATTATTATTTCATACATAAATAAAATTATAGAAGTATGACTATTTAGTAAATATTGGATCGTAGAGTTACTGAATTTTCAATAAAGTAATATGGCATATGTTTTAAACTAAGTTTAAAAACAAATATTGACAAATAAAATTTTATGTCTATAATAAGAACTACAAAATTATTTTTAAGGAGGTTGTTTATGAAACAACTTAATATTGTGAAGAAGTTTTTTATTATTATATCCGTTGTATATATTTTGTATCTTGGGGGATGTACTGTAAACTACAATTACTACACTAAAGATACAGAATCCAAGCAAGCGGATCAGATGGCCAAAAATAAATCTGCAACATGGCTTACAAACGCGACGGATTCAAAAGGAATGGAGATTAAAAATACTTCACTTGGGCGATTTTGGAAAGTAGACTTTTATACCGGTCATGTGGACAATCCTGAAACTTACGATCTTAAAGTGGGTGAAAGTTTTATCAATAATCCAAGATATTTGGCATTTGACGGGATTGTTGGATACTTGAACTATTATAATTTTGGTTCAAACGGATCATTTAGATCTGTGTACGATGGATTGGAAAAGAGAGCAAAAAATGCACTTACGCCATTTAATTATGACGGATTTATTTATCGTTTCTTTGAAAAAGTGACAAGTACTGATACAAATATTGATGGAAAATATCATATATATCCATCAAATCTGTATATTGGGATTAAAATAACTAATGATATTTTAATCAAAACATATATTGATAACAGTACTTATAATCAATTCTTTGATATTGTCATTGTTTGCATTGATACTGTAAGTAAAAAAGATGGTTACATGTTCGAAGTGCAGTATGGTCCGCTTCCAATACCCACCTCCAATTTCAAGTTATCTGAATTATTGCAAAGTTCAGTTAATGAAAAATTGGGATCTGGCTATGATGCAGCAGAATTTATGAATGCATTATTAAATGGTTACGAAGTCTATGTTGTAATTAGAAATACCAGAAATGATAATATTTCATATCTTTACAACACAGATCGGAATTTTTGCTATAGAAATGTGGTAAAAATTACATCACCAGAATTTAAATAAAAAACTTTCTTTAACTAGCCCCTTTAATAGGGGCTTTTTTATACAAAATCATTTTGATAAGATTTAAACCATGATATAATAAAGCGCTATGTCAAAAAGCATTAAGATATTAAATTTATTCTTGGTTTATTTCTGTATCACATTTCAGCTTAGTGCAGGTAATATTAATGTTGTTGATGGAGATAGTTTAGTAGTTAATGGGGTTATGACTCGAATGTATGGAATTGATGCTCCAGAATATAAACAAACATGTCTCGATGAAAATGAACAAGAATATCAATGTGGAAACTCTTCAAAAGAAGCATTACAAAATATGATCACAGATGATACAATCTGTAGTATTAAGGGACACGACAAATACAATAGAATATTAACCGTATGCTACAATGGGAATATTGATCTTAATAAAGAAATGGTCAAAAAAGGATTTGCTGTCGCATATTCAAGATATAGTGATGATTACATAGATCAGGAGACAAAAGCAAAAGAAAATAAGATTGGATTGTGGCGTGGAACGTTTATACAACCAGAAAAATATAGAATTATGAACAGG
The DNA here is from genome assembly GCA_963541805.1 of uncultured Alphaproteobacteria bacterium. Classification (GTDB taxonomy): domain Bacteria; phylum Pseudomonadota; class Alphaproteobacteria; order Rs-D84; family CASDRH01; genus CAUTVF01. The sequence continues at coordinate 3,501 of CAUTVF010000030.1, read as the reverse complement.
AACAGATTTTAATCTTTACCCAGGGACAGATTAATTTTTAAAAAAAATTTTGATAGATCCTTTAAATAAATTTAAGAATATTTCTATAGCTACTACAAAATATTATTTATTAATTGTGTTAGAATTATCTATTTCTTAAAAAGAATAATAACCAATATTTCAGATTAGATTTACTAATGGTAAATTAATACTTTTAACCAGCATTTTTACTTTAGTATCACCAATCATCCTCTATAAATTTAGGTTTTTTAACAACAAATTCCCCCAAGATTTATTGAAATTGTTAAATTTATATGCATGCAAAAAATAGACAATATATAAAATTGTCTATTTTTTACTTGATAAATAGAAATGATTGTTATACGCTTTCAGCGATGTAAAAGTATTTTTACAATTATTTCTGGGAGGAATTCTATGTACGAAGCTCGTGGTGAATTTAAACGAGTAGCAAGTAATGATGTTGGAAAGACAGGGCAGATATGCCGTTGGTTCTTAGAGAATGTTAGCATTCCGACAAGGCATAAGCATAAGGTGATCCGTATTTTTAATAATATGGAATCCAGTGAAGATCGGGAAGATTTAATGGACGATATTTATGGAACGGTCCAAGTTTTATCTCTACCGCGAAACGCAATGGGAATTTTGATCAATCGGTATTCTGATTATCTTACCCCTAAAGAAGAGGTTTCGAAATGTAAGAATTGTCTACACTGTTGTAAGAATAAGCCTAACCTATAGCAGGTTCGTTTCCAGCTAGAAGCCTAAACATTATGTGTTTAGGCTTCTTTATTCACATTGTAAAAAATTCTTTTTTTTAAATACAATTTATCTTGACATTTATTTGATTTTGTATAATTTTCATCACACATAAATTATTTTTATGAATATTCTTATTTCCATGGAGGAAAATGAATGTACAGGGTAAGAGGCTCTTTCAAACATGATATGAGAGTTGATGACGAACTTGGTAGAATTTGTAAATGGTTCTCCAATGAGTCTAATGTGCAAATGTATCTGAAGAATCGAGTGTTAGAGATATATAATTCTCTTGCGCAAGATGAAAAACTGAGTTTCATGAATAATCTGAAAAAAGATTTGTGCTCAGAACGAGGTAGCCGGACGGATGAGGATATCATCCAGCAGGCATATTTTGCTCACTTTGGATATGCTAGACGCATGTCTATTGCTAATTAAGTAAAGTCAATACATACGGTTAGATCTGTTCTAATCGTATGTTTTTAATATCTTTGCTAAAAATAATCTATAATGCGACTATATTCATACTTATTTTGATCAACCTCTGTAATAAATCGAGAGATATTACAAAAAAAAGAATCAAATGTCCTAAAAATTCCAGGAGAAGTAAGATATAAACTCTCTTTGGCACGACTACATGCAACATAGAATAATTTTCTCTCTTCTTCCAGTTGTTCATAATCATCAAATGATTTGTAATATGGGATTGCACCATCGACTAAAGAAATCACAAATACAGTATTCCATTCCAAACCTTTTGCACTGTGAATCGTTGAAATTGTTACAAAATCCCCTGTATGTTGAGAATATGTAAAAGAAATATTCGAATCAGATGGAGGATCAATTGTTAAATTAGATAAAAATTCATCTATTGTTTTATATTCTGCACACAAATTTTCTAATACTTTAAAATCTTCAATTCTTACTGCCCAATCTTCTTCAAGTTTTTTTAGAATAGGAGTATAATACTTTTCAATAATTTCAAATTGTTCAGACAAAGTATTTGCTTTGCTTGCATTATCCAGCATGTAAAACAATAATTTTATGTCAATACTTTTTTTCACATAGGCATCTTTTATAATTACTTTAAAATCACCACCACTATTTTGTATATCACTTATAATTTTATTTGCTGTAACAGAACCAATGCCATCAAGAATTGTTAAAATTCTTTGCCATGAAGTTGAATCACAAGGATTCCAAAGTAATTTAACATATGCCAAAACGTCCTTTACATGTCGTTTTTCAACAAATTTCATACCACCAACAACTATAAATGGAATTCTTCTTTTCAATAATTCAGCTTGAACAAAATTCGAATGAAATGAACTGCGACATAATATTGCAATATCTCTATATTTCAACCTATCATTTAAATTAACGATTTTATCTGCAATAAATTCCGCTTCTTGAGTTTCCCTATTTAAATGAATTACTTGAGGTTTTTGTCCTTGGATATTGTCATTTGAAAATAACTTTTTTTTATATCCTAATAAAATTTGATCTGATATACCATTAATGAAATTTAAAATTGTAGGAGTGCTTCGATAATTTTGCTCTAATTTTATTAGTTTGGCATCTGGGTAAGTTTCCCCAAATAATAATATATTTTCATAGTTTGCACCCCTAAATGAATAAATACTTTGATTATCATCTCCCACAACCATTAATGAACAGCTATCATGTTCTGCAAGCAAATCTATTAATTCTTTTTGCGGAATATTTGTATCTTGATATTCATCAACCATAATATATCTATATTTATTATGAACAATATCTTTAAATAAACTGTTTGTTTTCAAATGATTAATAACTTCACCAACTAAGTCATCATAATCATACAAATTATTTTTTCTTTTGTGACTATCATATAATTTTGCAATTTCTATTACTTCTGAAATATAACAATCATAATTTTTGTAATCTTTTTCAATAATGCTATCTATTGATATTAAACGATTTCTTGATGAAGATATTATTTCACAGATAACAGATTTCTTTGGAAAAGGATATTTATTATTTTTCTTTAAATTAAGCTTACGCTTTAATAAATCAATTAAATCTGATGAATCTTCTTGATCTAAAATTGTAAAATTTGGACTGATTCCAATTATTTTAGAAAACCTTGACAACAACATATTGCAAAATGAATGAAATGTCCCGCTGGTAATATTTGTTGCAATATCTCCCCCTAATAATTGATTAACACGTTTTTTAATTTCACTGGCCGCTTTTTTCGTAAATGTTAATATTAAAATATTTTCTGGATTTGTACCATTTTCTAATAAAAAACTTGTTCTATACGTAAGAGTTCTAGTTTTCCCAGATCCTGCACCAGCAATCACAAGCGTTTTTCCATTAATTGTAGTTGCTGCATCTAGTTGAGTTAAATTTAATTCTTTGTCATATTTGATTTTATAATTTTTATCAATAAATTCAACTAATTGATCTGAAAAATTATTTTCTAAATTTGATATAACCAATTTAAGTTGATCAATTTTTTCGTGCAAAGCATTATCAATTTCTGGCGTTTGGTAAAAGTATGACCTTTTCATATTAATAATCTTCTTTTTAATTTAAAGTAAATTTACAATTTCATGTTATGACACAACACTCTAACAAAAACCGAACAAAATAAAACCAAATTAATAAAAAACCTATTGGATTTCAAATGGTGGCGACCCTAAGGGGATTCGAACCCCTGTTAGGAGATTGAAAGCCTCCTGTCCTAGGCCTCTAGACGAT
>CAUTVF010000029.1:0-11138 GCA_963541805.1 uncultured Alphaproteobacteria bacterium | reverse complement strand
AAAAGCAAATAAAAACGACACTTTCAGATATTTAAAAGGACTCGGATCTCTTACAAAAGAGATAATGGAAACCGTTTTAAAAGTTGACACTTTTGATAAAATGCTTGTTGATTTAAAGTTTGATTCGGATTCAATTATTAATGATTTTATGAGCGAAAATGAATCCGATACTCGAAAAGATTACATAAGAAATCGAGATTTTAGTATTGCTAAAGCATAATTTTAAAAATTTAGTATTTTAAAGCATAAATTCAGGTAAATTGTTATATAATTAAATCAAAAGAAAGGATTTAAGATATGAAAACTTCAAAAATTTTTCGTTTTTGTGCTACAAGAAGTTTGTTTTATTGTGAAAACAATAATACTATTTATGAGATTGAGACACCAGTTTCAACGGTTGCCGACTATCAGCAAATTTTAAAAAATACATCAAAAATGACTGGTGTTGAATTTACTGCTGATTTCGAAACAATAAATTTTGTTGATTTAAGTGATTTAACAAATTCGGAATTAAAAAATATTCTTTTAAGAAATGTTAAAGTTGTTGCTATTTGGGATTCCGGAAATTCACAATATGATTCTAGTTTAAGCGACGAATTATTTAGAAAACTCGCACTAGTTGCAGCAGAAAGGCTTTAAATGGGACAGCGATTAATTATTCAAATTTGTGAAGATTCGAAAATTAGAACAAATTGTTATTATCATTGGAGCGGCTATACTGAGTATGCTTTGCCACTAGTTTTGCAAACTATGAAATTTTTGAATTCGGATTCAGAAGTCGATTTAAAAAATCTTAATATACCAGAATCTGATGAATTCAAAAAAAGTCCGAAATTTAAATATTTTTGTGCACATTTATCAACAGGCGCAGGAATTTCGGCTGGTGCGGCAATAGATGATTATGAATTTAAATTTCCATATTCAAAGGATATTAATAGAAATGACGGCCTTATTGCAATTAATGAAACTGATATTTATGATGCTTTAAAATGGGGTGAACAAATTGTTAATATCAATGTAAATTCAATTGAAAAAGAAATTTATGCTGATTTATCAAGTCTTTTTACTGTTTATGAAGGCTCTGAAGCAGTTACAAACGAAATTAATTTTTATTTAAATAGAGTTAATCAAAAACAGCTTGAGGATTTTATAAAATTTTTAAATCCATTTTTTAAGATTTCAAAGCCATTTTTTAAATATTTTGGAACTCCGATTACTGCTATATATTAAAGGATTTTAAATGAATGAATTACCTGATATTACATTAAATGAAGCATTAAGAATGCTTGCTAAAGATCCAAGATTGATAATGTATTGTGATTGTGAGGATAATTTTTATATTGCAAAAGATTTACAAACTGAATATATTGATATTGCCAAAATTTTACCTTTTAATTTATAATTTTTTAAGTTATATTATTATATAATATCAATAAAAGAAAGGATTCAAATGAATAGAACAATATCCGATTTTTTTAAAAACGAGTTGGCAGACTATTCGGTATATTCAACAATCCGTATGCTCGGGTCGGCTTGTGACGGACTAAAGAATGCACAACGCAAAGTAATTTATACTGCTCTTGAAAAGTTGAAATCTGAATCAAAGGTAAGTCAGTTTAGTGGAATAGTATCCATTAATACTGAATATCTCCACGGAGAAACTTCATTGCAATCCGTTATTCAAAATATGGCCGCTGATTATTGCGGATCTAATAATATTCCGCTTTTAAAGGGCGAAGGCAATTTTGGCTCAAGATTTATAAATGATCCGTCTGCTCCGAGATACGTTTTTGTTGAAAATCAACCCTTTATAAATGATATTTTTGATATTCAAAATGTCTTAATTGAGCAAAATTTTGAAGGGTTCAAAATTGAGCCAAGATTTTATGTTCCATCTATTCCGCTTCTTGCCGTAAACGGCAGTCCTTCGGCAATTGCATCCGGATTCAAACAACATATTTTGCCAAGAAAGCTTAGTGAAATTATAAAATATCTGGAAACTGACAAAGCGGATTTAACACCGCATTTTAAAGGATTTAAAGGAACTATTGAGCAGGGAGAATCACCAAATCAATGGTTAATAAAGGGAAAATTTCACCGAGAAGGTAAGCGAGTTATTATTGATGAAATACCAATTTGGATTGAATACAAAAAATATCTCGATATTTTGGATTCTCTTGTTGAATCAAAGAAAATAAAAGATTATATTGATAAATCGGATTCAAAAGTCGATTCATATTGTTTTGAAATATATGGTATTTCTCAATTAAATGATTCAAAAATATTCGATTTACTTAAGTTAGTCAAAAAAGAATCAGAAACTTATAATGCGCTTGATGCTTCAAATAAAGTTGTTACCTATGATAATATAAATCAAATATTAGATTATTATAAGGAAATTAGACTTAAATATATGAAGCTTCAAAATGATTTTGATTTGGATTCATTGAAAGCAAAACTAGATATTTTAAGCTCAAAATATCGGTTTGTTACAATGATTATAAATGATAAACTAAAAATTAATAAACGTAGCAAGTCTGATATAAAGGCGGATTTAGCAAAAACCGATTTAGTCGTTAACGACGATTACGAATATTTGCTTAGGATGCCAATTCATTCTTTTACAAGAGAAACACTTGAAGCACTTAAAAAAGATATTGATTTTGTTGAATCAGAAATTAAAAGGCTTGAGAATATTGATTTAGAATCTAATTGGATTAAAAATATTAAACAAAAGTTTAAAGGATTTTAAATGGATGATATAAAAGCAATATCTGGAGTCTCATATGTTGATTATATTAAAGAAAGACTGCCATTAAATCGGAGTGATATATTTGAAATTACTAAAGTTGATTCCGAAGCAAAGAAGTTTGAAATAACAAATTTAGATTCGGAATCGTATGATGTTGATTTTAGTTATTTTAAATTTTATTATAAAGTTGATGATGTAAAATGGTTTTGGGAAGTCGATTTTAAAGATTTACAAATTATTACAAATGAAAAATTAACATATAATGATGCAAAAGAAAAATATCCAAATGCACATAATTTATATCCAATTTATTCAATAGGATTTACAATACCAAATTAATTTTAAAGGTTTATAAATGTTAAAAATAAAAGTATTTAAAAAATCGCCGGAAGCAATAATTCCGAAAATTGCATATAATGGAACATCTGCGGCTTTCGATATTACTTCTATAGAAGATATTACAATTCCTGCAAGAGGTTCCGCTATTGTGAATTGTGGACTTATTATTTCAATTCCAGAATCCGAGCCATATTATATGACTATTCATATTCGAAGTTCATTTGGATTTAAAAAAGGACTGACTTGTCATTCGGGAATTATTGATGCCGGATATACTGGAGATTTGGGATTCAAAATATACAATCTTTCTGATTCGGATGAATTCGTTAAAAAAGGTGAAAGATTTGGACAAATTTTAGTCCATAAAAAAATACCATTTGAGTTTGAGATTTTAGATTCAAAATCATTTGAGGCATACGAAAAATCACAACAACGAGGATCAAAAGGATTCGGAAGCTCTGGAATCTAATATTTAACCTTCGGTTAGATTTATGATTTTAAAATTAAAAAATAAATAATCATAAAATTAAGGATTTAAATTGGGCGGAAATTTTGCAATAAATGGTTATAAAGCAACTAAAATAGATTTAGAATCTTATGGTGTTGAAAATTTTCGCTCTGATATCAAAGCATTATTGTCCAAAATAAATGATGATTTCTATAAGATTTATAAATTCAAAATCTGGAGATCGATTGACGGAATTTTTAGTGGATCGACTTCATACATTATGGATCCAAAATATGATCCAAATGAAATAGTAAAATATAAAAAAAATTCTGGCGATTGTGACGTAATGATTCCAAAAGAACTGGGCCCATTAATTTTTGATTATTTAAAGACAGTTACGAAAATTAATAAATTTAAGTTTGTTGGGATGTCTGCAAATAGTCGCGATGCATTAGGAACTCAAATCATAACTCTTTGGAATTGGGATAAGTGGAATATTCAAATTGATTTAGAATTATCCAATTTTAAATCACAAATGCCATCAAATTGGGCAAAGTTTAGCCACTCAAGCTCATTTGAGGATGCTAAACAAAACATAAAAGCAGTTCATCATAAATATTTTCTTAGAGCTATTGCAAGAGTTATCAGTTCTGATCCAAATGTTGTTATTGCGACTAATAAATCAACTGCGGCAAGTATTAAGCTAAAGAAAATAAATGGAAATCCCCATAAATTAGGATTCTCAGTTGACAAAGGACTTGGAACTAATTATGAACCTCTTAATACAGAGCTCGATAAAAAGCAAGTTGTTAGAGAGCTCAAGCCAGTAGAAAAAAATTATATTACTGACCCAGAATTAATCTTTTTTATAATGTTCTCGGGAGCGACGCAATATTCAAAAGAATTCGAAAGCTTTGATGGACTCAATAAATTAATAAAGAGATATTATAATAGAGATTTTATTGAGGACATTGTATCAGAATATTTTGATATGTTATTTGGAGATGGAGCACAAGTAATTGAAAACTGGAATGCAGATTTAGACAGATCCGTAAAACTTGCAGGACTCGAATATGCACTTAAATTCCAGAATCTCAAAATACCGAATTTAGATTCAAAAATTGATGCATATTATAAAAAATATTTTAAAATCCGCGAATCCGTATTGCAAGAAGCAGAAGCATATGAAAATATGGATTTTGAATCTTTTAAATCAAAATACTTCCCTAATTCAACATTTAAAAAAGTTGGTAAAGGATTTAAAGTCAATAGGGACGATTTCAATTCATTTGTAAATTTATATAATATTCCAGTATTTAAAACAAAAATGACAAGCTCCGGCGATACAATTGAAATCGAAGTAAATAATACTAAATATATACTAGCAAGTTCTGGATCTAAAAACAATTCAGGAGCTAAATCAAATACTGATTTTAAAGAACTTTTTGTTTGTATTTGTTTACTTGAAAAAGTTAATTCTAATTTAGATCCGGTAACGAATATAATAACTTCTAAAATGGAAATTCTTTCAAATGCAGTTGATGAATTTTATAATTTTAAGCCAAATAGTTTTGAATTAAAGCCATATTATCAAACAGCAGAAGCAATTTTAGATTTTGTTAGTTCATCGGGATTTTCAATTTCAAATTATAAAATTCACTGGCAAAGTTCTGAAGTAAAGACAATTAGATCTATTGGATCAAAATTAAGCGGACTTCGAGAAGATAAGTGGTGTCCTGCTGATATATATTTAATTAATAAAATGAATTTAAAAACGGATAATTTAATTGATTTTAACGATTCAATATCTGATTTTAAAAATATTATTCCAATATCATTAAAGCAAGGAACTGATGGTAATTTGGAAGCCCGCAAAGGTAAATGCTCTTTGAATACTGTTAGCGATATTCTAAAATTAAATAAATGTAGAAAATCAAATTATGATTTCGGAGAAGCTTGGTTATCCGAGTTTTCTAAATTGCTTAATAAATTAAAAAATAGTTCGATTTCTAATTATATTTTTATTGCCGGAATTAAAAATTCATTTAAACTTTCTGATAATTTTGAATTTTCAACTAAATATAAAGTAGGTAATTCATTTTCAAGCTCTCTTCCAATTATAATTCCGTGGATTTTAGACAATTTAACTTCAAACAATATAGAAAATGTTTTAGAAACTGCTTTTAGAATTGCCGGAGGATTTATTATTGAAAATCCAAAATTTATTGTTGCTTCTGGAAATTTTATTGAAACAAAAGGGCCAGGCAATCCAAAGCCATTCGGAATTGATAAAATAATAATTCCTATAAATGGAGAAATGGATGTTCGCTGCAATATCATATATGGCGGAATTCCAATTAAACTGCAATGCAGAAGCTTTGGATCCCTTCCACAATTTGAATATGTCGGAAAACCGGATTCGCGAAGTGCCCAAGCATTCCCAATTAGTAAGTTAATTATGGATATTTAAATATGTATAATTATAAGGTTTTATAAATATGGCAAGTCAAAAAAATCTCGAACCGATATTTCAAAAAATTAGTTCAATAGATTGGCTCCACGGCCACGATTTTTTCATTTATTTAAGTCCAAATAGTAATAATATGAAATTAACAATGGGTTGGAATGATTCAACAACACAAGAACGTATTTTAGAATCCGTTAAATCAATTGATATTCCACAGCTCCAGAGATCTCCAGTTGAGGATATTATCAATCAGCAATGGTTCCAAGGATCACAAGTCCCGGAAATTTTGAGCTCAACAATTAATTTTATTGAAAGAGATTCTGGATATTTTTATAGAATGTTTAGCAAGGCATTTCAAGCAAGTGCAGCCAGATATCCGGATGAAGTTGCTTTTACGATTGCAATATTTGTTATAAATGGAAATGGAGAACAAAAATTAATTGCAAGAACTGAAAATGCAATGATTAACTCAGTCGGCCAAATCCAATTTTCACACGAAGGTTCAGATTTTATTGAATTTGGAGTTGAATTTAGATTCCCGCTTATTGATTTTATTGCAATTTCAGCAGAAGTCGGTGATCTAAAAGTAAGTGAATTTAGAAGGCTTACCCAAACTTCGAAAAATATCTCAATTTCTGATATTACAAAATATTTAAATGGAGCTTTAAGTTCGTTTGGAAATTCAGCATTGAGTAATGCGAAAACTTGGGCACAAAATAAAATTAAATCCATATTTAATTAATATTGTTTTATTTGAGAATATTTAAAAATAATAAATAATAGAAAAGACTTAAAAATGACGCTATTAAAAATAAAAGAAATTTTAGTCGATTATATTTATGAATCGGAAGAAAAATTTATTGAAAAAATTAAAAGAAATGCTAATAATATCGGGGCTTTTGAATGTCTAAAAGTATTTAATATTAGGACAAAAACAATAACTTTTTATAATACATCATATACAATTATGGCAAGATTTGATTTTAATTCTGCTGGTTCATTAACTGAAATTGAGCTCGACAATTTAAATGATTATTTTAAAGATAGGAGTTCAAATGAGATTTAAAAAGAAAGATATTTTTATAACTAAACAGCTTTCTGAAGCTGATATAAAAACAACATTGCTTCCGAAATTAAATGATATTCAATCAAAAACAAATTATACTGTAAAATATTTTTTAAATATTATTGATATTTTTAGACGAAAATATTATGTTTTAGTTGATGATGAAACAAAAAATTCATATGGGTTAAGTGATAATTTAGTTGATTTGAGTTATTTAGATTCCGGATTAGACAATAAAATTACAAAAGTTAAAGCTGATTTAGAATCTAAAATAGCAAACCAAAATATAAAAATAGATTCCACAATTTCAAAAATTGATTCGACTGCTCAAAATGTTAATAAATTTAAGAACGATATCGATTCATTAAAAGTAAAATCAGCAGCGTTTGAGTCCGATTTAAATTTAGCGAAATCCGAAATTGTTAATTTAAAATCCGATTTAGCGTCTGCCAAAACAACAATTGATACATTAAAAATAAGATTAGAAGCATTGGAAAAGAAAGTAAATGGATAATTATAGAATGCCGCGTATTTTTAAATTGTCAAAAAATCTTGAATCCTATCAGGGTAATCCATATCTATTTAATAATAGTGATGCAAAAAAGAAGGAATCAGAAATTGAAGATTTTTTCAATAATTTGCTAAACTTAATAAATGCTTCAAAGCAAGATATTGATTCAATTAAGCAAATGCTGAAAAATGAACTATTTGATCTGGAGTCAAGAATTAATAAAAGGCTTGATTCTCTTGAAGCAAGGATTAGGGAATTAGAATGATTTCAATCAAGGAAATTTCAAGCGCAATTAAAAAATATTTGGTTGATTATACATCAAAATCAATATTTTATACGAAAACAAAAAATTATGATGATATTAAACCGCTTGAAAAATTCTTTGAAAATCCAAAAGAAATTCATAAATTATTACAACTTTCTGATTCAGAATTATTTAAAGTTTTAGACTTTATAAATTTAAAAGATTTACTAATTTATCAAGTTAAATTATTAAATTCGAGTTCAAACGATATTGTATTCTATAAGACTTTTATTAACGGAGTTGAACACAGAGGATATAAATCCAAATATTTTTTGACTTCAAAAGATTTTGTTTTTGATTCAATTGAAGCTGCTTTTGATTCGAATAATATTGGAAGACATATTGAATATCCAAATCCAAAAGAATTAAAAGTTTCTGTGGATTCTAAAATAAATATTATAAATTCGTGAAAGGATTCTCAAAATTAATAAATTAAAATTATTAATTTTTAGATTTTATAAAAATGGCAAAATTAATTTATGAATACCAAACGCCGGATCTAATAGTCGAAGACTTAATTACCGAAGCTGGTGAAAAAAAGAAAAAATATAAAATAAAAGGTATATTTTCAACTATTGGTGAAAAGAACCGAAATGGTAGAATTTATCCAAAAGAACTCTGGGAATCAGAAGTTGAAAAATATCAAGAAGTCATAAAATCTGGTTCAATAAATAGACTTTGTGAGTGGCAGCACCCAGAAAGATCAACAGTTGATCCAATGGAAGCAGTTGCTGCTGTTGACAAGTTATTTATAAAAGACAATTTTGTAATGGGCGAAGCAACGCTACTTGATAATGCAAAAGCAAATCAACTCAAATCTTTAATTGATAATGGAATTAAATTATCAGTATCGTCAAGAGGTCTCGGTAATGTCGGATCTAATGGTGTTGTCGAAAAATTCCAACTTATTACATATGATTTAGTTGATATTCCTTCTGATTATAATGCAACAATGAGTGGATTTGTTTCGGAATCAGTTAAAAATTTTGAATTTGAAGTGGAAAATGCGGAAAATCCAGAAATTGTTAAAAGGCCAGACCCTGAATTTAAAGATTTAGATCCAAAAATTGATGTAAAAATAAACAGGGATGGTGAGCCGGAAATTGAAAACGATTCAAAAACAAATGAGTCTGAATCCAGTTCTGACGACGAGTCAAGCAAAGATGAAATTAAGCAAGCATATATTAATTTCATAACTTCTCTTGGATTTAAAGGAAATCATTAATTATGAAACTGAGCATAAAAGACATTTATAATAAAAAATCCGAAATTTTCAAAGCTTATTTGGATTTTAAATTTAATGAAAATAAGGATATTAAATCTCTTAACAAAAAAACAAAATTATATGATTCAATTTTAAAGATGCGAAATGGACTTTAATATTATTAAAACTGAGGCTGAATTAATTCAATATATTAAGGAAGAATTGGGATGGCCCCAACTAAATGTTGAATTAACCGATGTTCAATTTCATCATTGTATTGATAAAGCAATCCAAATGTTCGCAAATTTCGCATTAGATGGCGAAATAAAAAAATATGTTGTTTTTAATTGTGAGGCGCGAGGCCAATATTTAATTGATCCAGTTGTTGAGGAAATTACCAGAGTTGCGAGATATGCGAATTCATTTTCAGCTGATTTAAATGGCGGATATGTTGATCAAAATTTAAGCAGTTATGTATATAATTCTGTTGGTAATGGTATTTCATTTCTTATTCAATATTCAAATACAAGAGCAATGATTGATAAATGGATGACACCCGGAATTGACTATGAATTTAATAAATTCAAAGGAATTTTTTATTGCTATCAAGACTATTCTGGCCCGCTACTTCTCGAATGCTGGTGTAAATATGTTCCGGATGCTGTTGATAAGATATTTAATCAAGAGTGGGTTAGAGCAATGTCTGTTGCGCAAGCAAGATTGATGCAATCTATGATTTTGGGCAAGTATAGTCACGCAATTATAAATGGTGCTCAAATAAATTATGCGGATATTCGAAGCCGCGCTGAAACAGAAATCCAGGAACTTAAAGACGAATTAAAACGAAAGTGGATGGATTCCGCACCTGTTTTAGTTGGATAGCTTAAAAACAAAGGTATATAAAAATGAAGTTGTTAAATGATACTATAATTAATAATATAAATGATTTAGTTTTACAAAATCCCGATTTACATATTGATATACAAGATATTAGTTTAGTTTTAAATTCAAAATTAGAGTCAGAAAATCTTTATAAATTTGAAGGTTCAATCTGTGGAAATTATTTTGGATCCCGCGTAGCAATTACTGATATTAAAACTTTTTTAGCTAGTTTAAATGATTTAGTTTCATTAAATTCGAAATCGAAATAAGCTAAAAATAACTAAATCTAAGCAAAGCATAAAATTAGTTATTTAAAAATATGCGAAGCATTTTTAATTTTAAATAAAATGGCAGCATTTAAACAAGGATATTACGAGCCAAAAAATCCAGAAAAATTCAAATATTCTTTACAAGGTTTAAATGAAACTCAATCAAACATAAGATTACCAAAATATAGAAGTTCGTGGGAGCTCAATTTTTTTAAATATTGTGATTTAAATCCAGAAATTGAGTTCTGGAGCTCTGAACCTTATGCAATAAAATATTATAATCCTATAAAACGCAAAATATGCAAATATTATCCCGATATTTTTATTATTAAATCAGGAAAAAAATACTTAATCGAAATCAAACCTAAATCTCAAATTTTAAATCCAAAATCAAATTATGACTTACTCTGTCAAATTGTAAATCGAAATAAATTTTTAGCTGCAAAAAAATTCTGTGATTCTAATGATATTATATTTTTAGTTGTAACAGAATCTAATATTTTAGAATTTTAAAACTTTATAATTTCAAAATCCAAGCCTACGGCTAAAATTTTGAATTCACAAATTAAAAAATCAAAAAAATCAAAAAATTACTAATTTTATGCTTATGCATTTTATAAGTATTTTTTTGAAGGCAACCGGAATTTAAATTCATTTTATTATAATATTATTATAATAAAAATAAATTTTCTAGTATGGTGCTCTAAAAATTACGAATCTAAACCTTCGGTTAAAATTCGTTATTTCAATTCAAAAATCAAAAATCCACACTTATAACATTTAAATGTAAAATTTGTAAAATTTTGAAAATCCGAAAATCCATATTAAAAATCAAAAAATTACTTTTATAATGCGAAGCATAAAATTAGTAAACAATTTTGTATTATAATAAATAT
>CAUTVF010000028.1:0-11269 GCA_963541805.1 uncultured Alphaproteobacteria bacterium | reverse complement strand
GGATTATTTTATTCATAATTCCTTTTGGACTACTATTTGATAATATTAAAAATATATTAAAGGATTTAAAATGATTGAGTTTCTTGCTGTATTTTGCATTGTTGGATATATTGCAAATATTGTCGTTGCAACAATTACGTTATTTGGAATATTTGCGGTGGGTCTAAAAATGGATTTAAAACATTCTTTGAGACTTTTATTTGAAATTGCAATTCCATTTCTACATTTCATTGTAATACTAACAAGAGTTTTTATTTTTAAAGAAGCCATATCAAATAAAAATTAATTAAACTTTCAGCATAATAATTATATAATAATATCAAAAGAAAGGATTTTGATATGTTAAATATGCTTCTAATTATCGGTTGGTTATTGAATGTTGTTGTTTTTATTCCGTTTTTAATTTTTACATTTAAACAAAAATTACATAGAAATCAGAAAATGAGAATTATTCTTGCAATGATAATACCATTTGGATTTTTTGGTCTTTTTATTGGATCTATTGCAAAATTCATTGACTTTTAAGTTATAATAATATATAATTATAACAAAAGAGAAAGGATTTAAAATGGTATTAGGAATGTCAAGAACATATCGCCAACCAAAGAATTTAAATGATTTGGCAAATAGACTCATAAGAGTAAATGTGCAAATGTATTTAAATGATACTGATTTTGTTGGTGAATTAATAAGTAATGGATATTTAACAAACGATTTAAAATCGGCAACTTCATTAACATTTTGTAATTTTAAAAGTGGCTTTGTTAGTTATGCATTTGATAATTTCGATTTCAATGATTTAAAATCAGTTGAAAAAGATGGAGAGTTCTTTAAATTTAAATTAAAGAAACCTCTATATCAATATGCAAATGTAGATTTAATTAAAAAATATGAAAGTGAATTTAAATGTTAATTTTAATTGGATTTTTGTTAAATATTTTAACATTTTTAATTTTTCTAACAATGATAAGAGGAACTCAAGCATTTGTTGAAAGAGTTAGAAAAATTTCAACAATTTGTGCAGTTGTTGTTTTGATTCCCTATTGTTTTACAATTATTTTTATAGTTTGCACATTGATTGCACTTATAAAAGCAATAATTGAGGTAATATTAGAATGATTTATATAGATTTAGATGGTGTTTTAGCGGATTTCGACGGATGGCTTGTGGATTTTCTTGGTATTGGATATACAGAAACCGAAGTCCAGGATCTAATTCAAGCCAGAGCTAGTGAATGCTTTTTGAAATCGAAAGTAATCGAATCAAACAAATATTTACTAAGTTTGGGCGAGTTTAGAATTCTTACTGCATTGCCAAAGCTAAGTTTATATAAAGATTCGGTATTTATGAAGCTAAAGCGAAACAAACTAAAATGGTGTGAATATTTAGGAATTCCAAAAAGTAAAGTTATAATGGTCGGAAGGCCATCTGAAAAAGTTCTTTATTGTGAACCAGGAGACATACTTTACGATGACTATGAAAAAACTGTTGATTCTTGGAATTCTGCAGGCGGAATCGGATTTTTAGTTGAAGCTAAAAAGCATTCTAGTAAATACTATACGAAAGATGGAGTTAGATTATGATTTATAATAATGTAACTCTCGATACTTTTGAATCCGAATCGGATTTCAATGAAATTAAAAAAAGATTTCAAGATGATTTGGATTCAAAATATGGTAAAGTCTTTTTAAAATTAGATGTAATTGATTTTCGATATAAACGAATTAGTTTTAGCTTTGAATTAGATTCCGATTTTTTATTTGAAAAAATTTATGAAAAACTTAAAAATGTTTTAGGTGAATCGCATATTAGTTTAACTGAATGCGGCGCATATATAAAAACATTGCTTGATTCTGACTCAGTTGATTCCGCAATTTCACAAATCCAAGATATTTTTGATTTCGAAAATAATAGAATTTCAGATTCCGGTTTTGCAATAAATTATGATTTAAATACGACTAGTTATGAATCTGGCATAAAATTGGAAATTGATGCAACTTTAATTGAACCGAAATCAAGAGAGTTTGCATATGAGTTTCTTTGTAAAGGCTAAAAATGAAAAATTTAAAATATTCTACAAGACAAGCAATTATGACATTTGAAAATGAGGCAGATATACCTAAAATTGAAAAAGATTCAATAGCATATTTGGAATCAAAAGGATATTTTAACATCAAAAGGAAGTCAATTTTATATCCGTCTGGAAATTGCAAATATGGAACAATTAGCTGGATTTATGATTGCAAATACGATGTAACTGATGCAATAGTTGCAAAACTTGAACCGGCATTTGATTTTGAAGTTAAAAAAGTTGGTGAATTCGAAATTAAAATTGATCAAAAATGTAAAAATGTATATGATATTAAAGATTTGATCTGGAGTGTTGAAGCAACCTCGCGAAGAGTTCTAAATGATTTAAATCTTGATGCAAGTCACTATTTCAAAAAAGTAAATTTTAATGGATCTCAAAATAAAGTTTCAATAATTTTTGAATATCGAAATTTACATTTTTTGGATTCTGATTCTGCAGAGGACAATACAAATGATAATTGAAATAAAAGACTTCCCAAAAAATGTTTCAAAAGTTGTTATTGAATTTGGAAATACGAATCCAAGTATTAAAATGGAATCTTTATCAAAAGAATCTGAACCAAATATAATGCTTGATTTAGATTCAAATAATGATATACAAGTATCAAAAGAAATTGTTGAGCTTCCAAAAATACCAAAAAAAGAGAGAGCATCAAAAGTTGCAGATTCTATGCAAAATCTGAAGATTTAGCCAATTTCAAATTTATTATTAAAGTATTATTTTAGACGGCTTCAAAAAATTAATCAATTTACGCGAAGCGTTATAAAATTAAATTTTTGTTTTTATTATAAATTTATAATAAAATAAAAAATTTTATATAGTGTTAAAATATTAAAATGTTAAAATGTTAAAATGTTAAAATGTTAAAAATGAAACTCAATTACAATATAATATAAGAAAGGATTTTAAAATGTATAAAATAGATAAACAATTTGACTTTGCTTACGGCCACCGAGTGTGGAGTCAAACTTTAAATCCAAAATTTAGTATTGATTCTAAACTAATTTGCCGACATCTTCACGGGCATCAGGGCAAACTAAAAATCGGACTTCAATCCGAAACTCTAAATCTTGGAATGGTAACTGATTTTAAGCATTTAAATTGCATCAAAAAAATAATTGATGATGTTTTTGATCATAAGTTTATTATGGATATTCACGATCCGTTATTCAATGATGTATTCCGCGAAATCAAAACATTTAAAATACCACTAATTGACTATAAGTTTTATAAGATTCCGGATTTAAGTAATTTGAGTATTAAATTTTCAAATGCAGAATTCGAAAAACTCGAGGGACTCGTAGTTGTCGATTTTGTGCCAACTTCTGAGAATATTTGTAAGTTATTCTTTGATTTAGCTTCAGATATGTTAAAAGATTTGGGAATTGCAGTAAGTTTTGTTGAATTTTGGGAAACTCCAAAAAGTCACTGCAGATACGAGATTTAAAATGAAATCTGGATTTTATTGCGAAGTTTTAGTTGATCAATCACAAGTTAGAGATTTAATTAATTCCTTAAAATTAGATTTAGATCCATTAAAATATTTATATCATATCACACTAATGTATGATCCGGAGTCTGATTTTAAGGAAATTGAATTAAAAAGGCCTGATAAAAGTTGCAGAGTAATTGGCTTCAATATTTTTAAGGATTCTGGTAAAGACGCATTAGTTGCTCTTGTAGAATCCAATTATATTATGCAACGGCATTCTGAATTAGAATCCTTTGGATTTCATCATTCATTTGACAATTTTATTCCGCATATAACCCTTGGATATTTGAAATCGAAAATTAATTTAGATTTTAATATCAAATCGCGAATTGATTTAATATGCGAAAGAATCGATATAATTCGAAATTGAAACTAAAATATTATATAATTTTTAAAAAATTAAAGGGAAATTAAAAAAAAGAAATGATACCAATTCAAGAAACGTTTTACAGCTGTCAATGCGAGGGCCCGAGAATAAATCCTTCAGTATTCTGCCGAGTTGGCGGATGTAACCTAAAATGCTGTAGCTTTGGATGTAAACTAACTGCTCCAGATGGAACGGAATTAACCGGATGCGATACAATTAGAGCAGCAAATCCAAAATTTAAGAATACTTGGGAATTCTACGACTCTTGGGAATCGTTAACTGATAAACTTGATTCGATTATGCCAAAATATTCCAAGCATAATCATCTAAAACCCGATATTGTAATAACTGGCGGAGAGCCATTACTATACTGGAAAGACGATGTTTTGCAGGGCACAATTCAGTATTATTTGTCTCGAGGACATCACGTTACTATTGAGACGAATGCTTCATTGAATATCGAGTTTACTCGAAAATATCAGGATTCTATTATGTTTAGTATGTCTGTGAAATTATCTGCATCAGGAGAACCCGAAAGCAAAAGATTAAATCCAGAAACTGTGACAAAAATCGTTGAACACTGTCCAAGCAGTTATTTGAAATTTGTTATAAATCCGGAAACTTGGGATACAGATTATAATGAAATTTGCAATTTTCTAAAATCAGTTCCAGCATTTGTCGATGTTTATTTAATGCCGCTTGGCGGAAATAAAATTGAACTCGACAAAAACTGTAGATTTGTAATTGAAAAAGCAATTCAATATGGATTTAAATATTCGGATAGGTTGCACATTCGTGCTTGGGATGATACACCAGGAGTATAAAATGGATTTAAGAAAAGTTAGGAAAAACTCAAAAGCTGTTAATACAAAAGATAAGTTATTAGCAAAAAAGATTCTTGAAAATTATTTAAGAACTTTGCTTGGAATTTCAGAATCTGATCCGATACCAGATTGTATTGATGTTGAAGTTGATTCAGATGGATTTGTAAAATCAGTTTCTGCCGGTAATGCGGAATGAAAAATTTAATTTTATTATTATATAATATATAAAAATAAAAAAGAATTTAAATTGTATAATAAAAAATTAAAAAGTGAAATTAAATGCAAGATTTTGAAAAAATAATTTTAAAAAATATCATTGAAAATCCCGAATATTTTAGTAAATCTAAAACAATTTTAGAGCCTTCAATATTTAGTGATTTTGCTAATTCTCAAATATATAAAATTATAACTGATTTTTATAAAGACTATAATAAAGTTCCTTCTTTACTTGAAATTGCAATCAAAACAAAAGATATTCCAAATGCTGAAGTAAGAAAGCAAATAGGAAATTCATTATCAGAAATTAAAAATGCTGAAAACATTGAACCAAAGTTTCTTGATGATTTTACAGTAAAATTTGTAAAAGATTCATTATTTACAAAAGCATTAATGGTCGGTGCGGATTATATTGATAAAAAAGACGAATCATATAAACAGCAAGCTTTTAAAATTATTGAAAAAATGAATCTAATCAATATAAATGCAGATTTGGGATTTAACTATGCAAATATTGAGGAAAGATTTGATTACTATCAAAATCCCGAAAAGGGTATAAATTATACAAGATTTTCAAATCTTTCAAACCGCCTTGGGGAAGGATTTTTACCAGGAACTCTAAACTTATTTTTAGCTCCTCCAGGTGTTGGTAAATCATTAATGATGTCGAGTTCTATAACAGATTTCTTATTACAAAAAAAGAATATTTTATTAGTTAGTATGGAGATGAATTCATTTGAGTTTATGAAGCGCATAGACGCAGATTTACTTGATGCTAATATATATGATTTAAAGAGTTTAGATCCATATCCGCTAATTAATAAATTTAAAAATATGGAGATCGGAAAATTATATGTTCAAAATTATCCCGCAGGATCGTTTAGTTCAGATAATTTGGAACAACTTATTGAACTTTATAAAACGAATGGAATTACGTTTGATTTGATATTTTTAGATTATCTTGGTATTATGAAGAGCTCGCTAATTACGCCAAATGCCGGACTTTATAGTTATTTAAAATCAATTGCGGAAGAAGTGCGAGCATCTGCGAAAAGGCATAATATTCCAATTATTAGTTGTTCCCAACTTAATAGAGCGGCAATTAATAATAAAGAATCTGATAATTCAGCAATTTCGGATTCTCTTGGTATTGCAATGAGTGCGGATTTTATGTGCTTTTTAATTCAAAATGAGGAAATGAAAAAGCAAAATAAGATCATATTTAAAATTACAAAAAATAGATATACTGGTAGAACGGATACATTTGCAATGAATGTTGATTATGCGCATATGAGATTTACGGATGAGACCGCAGATTTAGCAATTTCAGAAGCAGAAGTAATTGATATGACAAATACTGAAGCAAAGAAGGCAGTTGATGCTATTGAGTTTGATTGGGATTCTTAATTTGTTTAAACGTTTTGCCTTTGGACGTAAATTTTTAAAATTATAAAAAATAAATAAATATTAAAAAATGAAAAAGCTAAAATACCACGACAGAGAAATAATCCTACATCCATATCCAGGTAAAATTGAACGCGACCTTATTTCACTTCACCCTACAGGTGAATCTAATAATTTGGCGAATGATTTAATTGATTATTTACTAATTTTAAATCCATATATCCAATGCAATATCAATATTGAAAATTTGTATGCAAATGAATTAATTTTTATACTATATTCATTGAGAGCGATCTCAGTTTCGGACACTATAAATCAGCAGATTGAATGTCCGAAATGTAGAAATGATTTTAGACTTAAAACAAGTATTACTAATTTTGCTAATTTTAAAGATCTAAACATTCCTGGAATTAAGAATGAATATCACGAGGATATTGAAAAATATTTCGACTCTGAAAAATTAAAGGATTTGGATATTTCGGAATATGATGAATTTGAAGCATACATAATTGAAAATAGAACTAATTTTAATTTTATTCAGCATATAAAATGTCCAAATTGTCAAACAGAATTATCAATTGATTTTGCAGATCCAAATAAGCTTGCAAGATGCTTTTCTGAATATGATTTACTTAATTTTTATAAATCGTTAACAAGACTTAGTTATTCTGGAAGAGTTTCAATGAGCGCTTTATTAAATGATATTTATCCGTATGAACGCGAAATATTTTCAGAAATGATAAATCAGGAAATTCAGGAAATTAATAAAGCCAAAAAATCCGGGATTCGATAATGCTTATTAATTTTAGGATTTTAAAATGCTAACGTCGAAACAAATACAAGAATTATCAACTTGCGGTATAAAACCGAATTTTGATAATATTTGTATGAGATCAAAACTTGATACCGGTTATCAATGTAATTACAAATGCTTTTTTTGTTATTATAAATCAAAATTAAATGAATTTACTCCATTTGAAATTATTAAAAAGCGCATTGATACTCTATATGATTTAGGTTGTCGAGACTTTGATCTATCTGGTGGTGAATCAAGTATTCATAAGGATTTTTTTAAAATACTTGAATATTTGCAATCAAAACAAGTCAAAATAAGTTGTTTATCGAATGGCATAAAATTCAGTAATTTCGACTTTATTGCTAAAGCAAAAGAATTCGGGCTTTCTGAAATTCTATTTAGCTTGCATTCCGTTGGAAATACTCACAATTTAATTACCGGAGTTCCAAACTCATATAATAAAATTATAAAAGCAATTGAAAATGCAAAAAAATTAAATATTAAAATAAGAATTAATTCAACAATTATTCAATTTAATTATAGTCTAGTTGACACTGATTTCTATAATGTTGTAGAATCTATAAATCCATTTGAAATTAATTTTTTACCTCTTAATTATTTTGATTGTGCAAGTAATTTAAAAAATATTAAATATTCAGAATTACTCAAACCAATTAAAAATTTTTTAAACAAATCTAAAATAAAATATAAGAATGTAAGATATGTTCCCTTCTGCCAAATGAAAGGATTTGAAAAATATGTAGTTGGATATTATCAACATATTTATGATATCTACGATTGGAATTTGGCTTGGTATGATTATAAGCCAATTTCAACTATTTTTGATTGTGCAAAACAAAATAGAATTCGAAATTATGTTAAAGACATCAAATGTATGAAGTGTAAATATTTTTATATATGTGATGGATTTGAACCGCAGTCAATTCCAGAATTTGAACCGGAATTCGGAACTAAAATTTCGGACGCTAATTATTTTAGACACGATTTTTATTTATAATTTTTTAAAAGGATTTAAAATGGATTCAAAACAAAAACAAGATTTTAAAGATGCAATTGATTCTTTGATTTCGGATCTTTTAGATTTTCGATCTAAAATTGATAAAGATTTGGATTTTTGGGATTCTAAAATTGCAATTTCAGATATTCTCAAAAAATTAGTAAATACAAAAAATAAAATGTTTTTAATTAAGGATCGTAAAAATTAATGGCTCAAAATACTTTAGCACTAGTTCAAAAGCTTATAAAGACAAAATTAACAAATACTACTAAAAATCTAAGACCAGGAAATTGGCTGTTTTTTAGATACAACGCAAAAGACAAAACTTTACTATATGATGCAACCCCGTGCATATTTGTTCTTTCTGTCAGCCCCGGATATGTTCTTGGACTTAACTGGCACTGGATGCCAAAAGCAATGAAGATTTCTATGCTAAGGTATATATTAAAATCAAATAAACAAAATATAAAAGAATCAAAACCGCTTCAATTTTCATATGCTCAAGCAAAGAGCCTAATTCGAAAAATGGTCTTTAGACCAGTTGTTCGACTGTATATTAAAAAAAGAATCTCGAGTAGAAGTCTCGTAATTCCTAATGAAAATATAAAAGAAATTGCGCTTGCCGATTATTCCACTTTTGTAAATGGAATTAGCTCCGAAGAAATGTATAAAAAAGCAAAAGCAAATGCAGCATCGAGAGGTTCGAAAAAACTTAAAAGAATTTCAAATGATTCGCCACAAAAGAATACATCAAAAAAATCAAAAGGCGGATTCAAAAATCACAATGCCTTTAAA
Source organism: uncultured Alphaproteobacteria bacterium (assembly GCA_963541805.1). Classification (GTDB taxonomy): domain Bacteria; phylum Pseudomonadota; class Alphaproteobacteria; order Rs-D84; family CASDRH01; genus CAUTVF01. Next base: position 2,265 of record CAUTVF010000028.1, on the reverse strand, counting down.
AGTTAATTTTAAAATTAAAAAAAGCTAAAATATGAGAATATTTGTAACATCCGATTTTCACTTATTTCACGATAATATTATGATTTATTGTAATCGATTTTGTGAGTCGATTGAAAATTATACTGAATTAATGATTAAATATTTGAACTCAAAAATCGGAAAAGATGATTTATTAATATACCTCGGTGATTTGGCGCTGTCCAAGAAAAAATCAATTGAAAAATGTAAACAAATTATAAATTCAATAAATGGAAAGAAAATATTTATAAGGGGAAATCACGATGCTTGGCTAAATGATTCACAATTAAAAGAAATTGGATTTTCGTTTGTTTGTGATTATTTAGTAAAGGATACTATCTTATTTTGTCATTATCCTCTAAATGGATACCCAAGTTTAATTCCAGAATATCACCGATACTTATTTAATATTCTAAAAACACGAAAAATAACTACAATTTACCACGGCCATACTCACAATAATACAAGTTCTTTCACTGAAAATGGAATTCTAAGAATCAATTGTTGTATTGATGCGGATCCAAAATCCTTTAATATTGTTGAATTCAAAATCTAATTTTAGCTTTAAAATTAATTGATTTTTAAGTTATAATAATATATAATTATAACAAAAGAAAGGATTTGGAAATGGGAATTCTAAAATTTATTTTTAATACATATTTGTTTACATTCATTTTTGGTATTTTTGTTGGATTCGGATTTTATAGTTTTGCAATTCATAGCAGATTCGAAGGTTCAAACGGAGTTTTAATTAACAAAAATGCTAAAAATATTGTTATATATGATACAAATACTACAAAAGTTATAAATCCAGAAACGTATTCAGATTTCATCAAACCGATTTTGGATTCAAATAGAACTGTTCTTTTTGATGTAAGACCCGATGCAAAAATGATTTTAGTTCAATTTTAAAAATTCAAACTTTTTAAACACATAAAAATTTATTTGTATATAAATTTATATATACAAATAAAAAATTTTTATAAATGGGTTTTATAAACCTGCGGTTAAAAAGCGTTAGATTTAAATTCAAAATTAAGTTAAAGATTCTTTTAAATTATTAAATTTAATTCCAGTAATTTTGCTTAAAATTTCGCGAGTCGATGCATTGCCATTAATTGGAGTTAAATCAGAAAACGTAAAAGTAACGGAAAATTCTGTCAGTTGATTTTCTGTTTCATCAGTAAATTCAGTTGCACCCATTCCGGTTGGAAATGCATTAGTCAGCCGATATCCAAATACTGACTTACCATTTTGATCAAGTTGCCAAATATTGATATAAGATTGATATTTTGCTTGATGAGTTTTGCCAATAACTAAATCAGAAAGTTGAGTAATACTTGTAATACTAAATGCCGATCTTGCTTTATTAATGGCTGATATTACAGTATTTGCAATATCCCCAATTGATCCATATGAATTACCAAAAATTCCAGATAATGCGTTTGCTCCTTTCGGCTCCGAATTATCGACATCCGCCATCCATTCCTCAAAACACCTTCTTAACACCATTTCAGAACTATCAATAAAATTAAAAGTTATTTCGCCAGGTATATCTTTTTCGCCTCTGATCATATATTTTCTGCCTTTATGCCAGAGTTCTACTTTACCAATATTATATTCAGGAAAACTTGCTCCTCTTGCTAAGATTGCAACTTTTTTACTAAGTGTTCCAGGGACTGGAATTTCGAGTAAATATTTGTTTGATCTAAGTGACATACCCTTACCGAGGGCTTCCTTAATATCAGATATAGTATAATTCCATTTTGTATTGGCCGCTTTATTATAAGCAGAATCTAAAATAGAGGTTTCACCTGCCATTTTTTACCTTTTAATATTTTTTTTTTAATTTTAATAACTTGCCTAACTTCAAAAATAACTAAACTTAACCGAGGGTTAAAATTAGTAATTTAAAACGCACTTCAAATGCATAAAATTAGTAATTTTTTAATGTCCAAAATATTTGAAATTACCAATTAAATAGCCAGCTTGCCCCGGAAATTACAGAGCTAACTAACTTTGATCCATAATTTACAAGACTTTGAACAGCTCCGTTTGCAATACTTCCAACAAGTCCTAAAATGCCGTCTTGTATTAGTCTATCAGTTAAATTACCAGAATTTGATTTTAATTCATTAATGGTAAAATGACTAAAACTAAAATCAACCGTAAATGTTTCAACTTGATTGACAGAATCGTAACTTACTTCAATATCAGAAATATTAGTTGGAAAACAATTCCACATAC
>CAUTVF010000027.1:0-11508 GCA_963541805.1 uncultured Alphaproteobacteria bacterium | reverse complement strand
GGAATAGCTGCTGAGCGTATGTTTATAACTGGGCTTGGTGCAGCACGACGTATTGATAACGATTCAACATTAAAAGGTAAAGCACTAAATAATCGTATAGAAATTCGTATGATCCCAATATATTAATATTTTAAATATTTGAGCTGTGTGATATAATCACGAGATGGTTTTATCTAGATTAAATCTGTTTTTATGTTCTACATTCCTTATCTTATCCGGGTGTTTGGTACCCCCACGTCTTCGAAGTACAGATAATGCATCAGTTTTTAATTGGCAAAATGACTATGTAACTTTTGAACAATTTACGAGAGATCACATGAAGTGTTTTGGTATAGATTCTATACCTATGCAAAGTCAATTTATGAAAATGCTTGATCCTCTTGCTCCAAGGAATATGCCAAAATGGGATGGCTATTGGGCAACTTTTGAAAATCGTCGCTATGCAGACACAAGTCAAAGAATAGCTGTTCAATTTCCACCTGGAACATCTCATTGGACAAGTGGTAGGTATAAAAAGTGTATGTATAAAAAGGGTTATTACTTGGTATATTAGTATTTTTTATTATTAATATAAAATATCTTGACAAAAAAGAAATGTTGTATACTATGCATGCCCATAATTAATATTTGTAGGAGGTTGGCAGCGTGTGCGTATATCTGTTGGGCTGGTATCATTTATTGGTACCTGGCTAGGGGCTTTATAGCCTCGAGTGTAGTTCGTTATGAATATCAACACGTCTTTTTTTATTTTCCCTGTGCGTTCCTCTCCCACCCATCGCACAGGGGTTTTTTAACACCAAGTAATTCAAAGATTTTTTATTTAATCAGGATATAACTAAACACTAATAAACTGTTTTAGTTTTAATTGGATATCTGTCGGAATTCGACATGGAAGCATTTTGGAAAGATCAACAAACGCGATGATTAGATTTACGACAACTAAATCAATATTATCCTTCATAATACTCTGTCTAATTTTAATACTTGCCCCCTTTACTTCAATTATTTGTGTTTTTGTTGTAACAATATCATAAAGCATTGCTGGCTTTTTGTACTCAACTGACAACGATCTGACAACTGTTGACATTGTTTTATAATCATCTGGATTTATTTTGATAATAGAATTTATCATTTCAGTTCTGGCAATTTCACATATATCTAAATATCTACCATGATATACAACCCCGCCTGCATCAGTGTTATAGTAATAAATCCTACTGCTCAAATAATGTATATTTCTTTCAAAATATCCTGTATTCATTTCTGTTTCCTGTCAGAATTAATTAAAAAAATCTTGATTGTTGTTTGGAGTTTTTGGGTTGATACCCAAATGATTATATCCCTTTCCAGATATTACCCTCCCTTTTGGTGTTCTTTGTAAGAAACCTTGCTGTAATAAAAACGGTTCTATGACCTCTTCTATTGTATCTTGAGACTCTGATAACGATGCCGCAATTGTTTCAATACCAACGGGGCCACCATTGTAATTATTGATTATACACAACATATATTGAATATCTGTTAAATCTAGACCACGATTATCAACTTGTAATTTCATTAATGCGTCTTTAGCAATATCTTTCGTTATTGTATCTGAATTTGCAACAATTGCAAAATCACGTATTCTTTTTAGCAATCTGTTTGCAATACGTGGAGTTCCACGTGATCTATGAGCAATTTCAAAGGCTGCATCATCCCAGATAGTAATATTTAAAATGTTTGCTGCACGCTTTACAATTTTTTGTAATTCATCATCAGTGTAATAATTCATCTTTATAGGTATTCCGAATCTATCGCGCAGTGGATTTGTAAGTAACCCTGTTCGTGTAGTTGCCCCAATAAAAGTAAATGGAGGAAGTTCTATTTTGATACTTCTAGCGGCTGGACCTTCACCAATAATTACATCCAGTGTAAAATCTTCCATAGCAGAATATAGTACTTCTTCAACAGAAGTTGACAGTCTATGAATTTCATCAATGAATAAAACATCACCTTGTTGCAAATTTGTAATGATTGCTGCCAAATCCCCACTTTTTGAAATCATCGGAGCAGATGTTGATTTAAAACCAACCCCAAGTTCATGGGCTACAATGCCTGCAAGAGTAGTTTTACCAAGTCCAGGAGGTCCATAAAATAATATATGGTCCATTGATTTTTTACGTTTTTTTGCAGATTCTATAAAAACTTTCAAATTATTTTTTACATCTGTCTGCCCGATAAAGTCATCCAATAATAAAGGTCTGATATATTCAGATGTGAATTTATCCTCGTTTTGCTCAGTTTTATTTAATAAAGAATTACTTTGTTTATCTAACATCTAATCTTTTAAAGGTTAATCAAATTTATGTGTGTGTTTCATTATAAACAGTGACATAATTTCATACAATTCTCTTAAATGATTTGTATATTTTTCATCGCAATTTTTTATTAGTTTATATATAACTTTTTCAGATAAAATAGATTTATTGATCAGTTGAGAAAAGCCTTTTGCATAATCATCTTTTACATTATCTGAATTTTGATTATTAATAATTAAACCTGGACACGGTGACGAATTTACAAAACTATAGTCATATTTTTTTACATTTGGGGATACAACAATGAAATTTGTGACATCTGGACGTCTCATCAATAATTGAAAACATATCCATGCTCCAAATCCAATGCCAGATATCCAAATTTCCTCTGCTAGTTCATTATTTTTTTGCATCCAATCTAAAATATTTGCTCCATCGCATATTTCACCATCTCCATTTGAAAAAGGTCCTCGTGATGTACCAACACCCCTATAGTTTGCACGAATAACATTAAACCCATTTTCCGCAAAAGTGTGAAACAATGTATATGTTGCTTTGTCATTCATGTGTGATCCGTATGATGGGTGATCATGAAATACTATCGCAATTTTACGGTTATTTTCCTTTTTAATATGATATACAGACTCAATCTGTCCATTTTCTCCGTTTAACAAAACCCTCATTTATACCCTTTAAAAGATAAATATTTCAACAATACTATTTTGTATATTTACTGTAATTTTATTTTAAAATCAATATAAATCAGGATGATTTATTAAAAAGTGTTTGATATGAATATCTAAATTGTGTATCATCGGCTAAGGTTAGATGTATTTTGGATTTAATTATGATCAGATTAGTATTAGTTTTTACTATTTTTATCAGCCTTTTTTCTTTTAATTTATTTTCATCTGGGATTATTCCATCTTTCAACAGTGATGCTGGAGATAGTTCTTTTCCTGAAGATGATCTTGATTCTGAAAGTTCATTGAATAGTACTGATAAGGATGAAATAAAAAAATTTGTAGATAAAGGTAATAAGCCAGTTATCGTTTGCAGATCTCATTCGTGTACTCGCTTGGGTGATCGTATAACAGAGGCCTTTTTATTTAATTCTTTGATAAGTGTTTTTTATAATGCTCAAAAATCTCGTGTATCTTTATGCGAAGCAGATCCAAATACACGTGCATGTATGCATACTGGTATCCGTTTCGGGGGAGATGTTGGAGGAACTCCAGTTGTTGTACAAGTTCATGATTATACATTAAGTGATGTACAAATTGGTCGTAAATTAAAACATATGGGATTTGCTGCATTGTATAGTATTTATGTTAATGGATTGATTAGTAACTGTAATACTGCAAAAAGTACTGTTGAAATTCGTGATACAGATACTTTGATGATTATTGGTAATACTTTTTTATGTCAGTTAACTTCTGATATTCCATCTCAGGTGTTCTCAATATATAACATTGATTATATTGATTTGAATTATAATCTGATTGGTGGGTATTATTCCTTTGGATTATCCGGATCTTCAAAAGGACAAAAGACTGGGTATATGTTAATGAAATTTGATGATTTGGGAACTGGCACGAATAAAGCAATAATAAAATCAACAAGCGATAGTCAATCTGTTGCGAATCAAAGGATTGCACCTGGACAATTTGAAGTTGAATCAATTACAAAAGATGAAATTGAGAAACGTGAAAGGTCAAGTAGGGTTGATAAAGTTGAACAATATCACTTTAAAAAAGTAGTTGATCAGTAATTCTTTTCATGTGTAAGAAATATAAACATATTTTAGTTGTTGATGATGATAATAAAATACGTACTTTGATTTCTGAATTTATACAAAAATCAGGGTTTGTTGTTTCTGTTGCGTGTGATCCTGTTGAAGCACGAAATTTAATGGGTTTATTTAATTTTGATCTAATTGTTGTTGACGTAATGATGCCTCGTGAAGATGGTATTACTTTCGTTAAAAGATTACGTGCTTCTGGTATAAATTTACCTGTTTTAATGTTAACGGCGCTTGGTGAAGTTGAAAATCGAATTACTGGTTTAAAAGCAGGAGTTGATGATTATTTGCCAAAACCATTTGATCCTCAAGAATTGTTATTACGGATAAACAGCATTCTGCGTCGTTCAATTTCTGATAATACTACTAATGATAATTTTGTTTTTGGATTTTTTTTATATAATTTCTCTCGTCATGAACTAAAAGAAAATAACAAAATTATCTACTTAACGGAAAGCGAAATAACTTTATTAGAGTATTTTATATCAAATAGGCAGAAACAATTATCGCGTGATGAAATTGCTTCTGCTGTTGGATTATCATGTAATTTGCGTGGGGTTGATGTATTGGTAACTAGATTACGAAAAAAAATTGAAAAAAATAATAATAAATTTATTCTAACTCTTAGAAATATTGGTTATAAGTTTATATCATAAACTATGAATATAAAAAAATTATTTTTATTTAAAACATATATACCGCGCGGAATTATGGGGAGAACTGTTTTACTAATAGTTTTCCCTGCTGTAATTTTGCAATCAATATCTGTGTTTTTGTTTTTTGAACGTCATTGGAAAAATGTTAATCAAAATGTTCTTGATACCTTTATAAGAGATATTGATGTTGTTTTAATGTTGATTGATAAAAAAATAAAACCAATTGGAATGGGGACTCAGGAATTTGCAGATCATTATTTAAATATGAATGTAAAAGTGTTGAATAATACAATTTTCAGGAAGAAAAATAATATTTATCCATATATTGCAATTAACAGTGCAAAACAAGTTGAAGAAAAATTTAAAAATAAATTTCATGGTAACTATAATTTAATTTTTGAATCTCATCCATCCAAGATTATCTTGGAAATCCCATTTAAAGGAGATTTGGTTATTGTTAAAATTCCGGCGCGTAGATTATTTTCCTCGTCTGTTGGGATTTTTTTTATTTGGAGTGTTATTGGTGTTTTTATTGGAATTTTAATTGTAATTCCTTTTTTAAAGAATCAGGTTCAATCAATTAAAAATCTTGCAACTGCAGCTGATAAATTTGGTAAAGGATTTGATGTGTCTGATTTCTGTCCATCCGGTGCAATACAGGTTCGCAGGGCTGGGATTGCATTTATAACAATGCAAAATAGAATTAAAAGATTTATAGAAAGTCGAACAAATATGTTGTCAGGGGTCTCCCACGATCTTAGGACGGTGCTAACTCGCTTACGTCTAGAATTAGAATTAATGAAACTGAATAAAAATGATAAATCCGGTTTACTTTCCGATATGATTGAAATGGAAAATATGATTAATGGATATTTAAGTTTTGCCCGTGGTATTTATATGGAAACAAAACAAAGATTAAATATTATTCCCGTAATTCGTGATTTGATTGATAAGTTTTCTGTCAATACACAAATAAATTTTATCATCTCATGTAAAAATAAGTTATGTAATGATTTATTTGTTTACATTGGAGAACAATCAATAAACAGAATTTTATCAAATATACTGGATAATGCTGTTAAGTATGGAGGTGGTAAAATAAACGTATCTCTTAATTTTGATGATATTAATTTTATGATTACGGTCGAAGATAATGGAAAGGGTATTTCATATCATAAATATGAAGATGTTTTTAAACCGTTTATAAAAATTGATGATAAATCAACCGGATCTGGGTTAGGTTTATCAATTGTTCGTGAATTAGTTTTAATGAACGGTGGTGTTGTTAGTTTAGGTAAATCTGAAGAATTAAAAGGTTTGAAAGTTACTATAAGGCTACCAAGATAATTGTTTTTAGTTTCCTGTTAAATAATTTTTTGCATTTAATTTTAAATTATCATAAAATGTCCATATGCTAAAATTTGAATTTCTAAAGGAAGATAGTGGAAGTAATAAATCTAGATTAGGATTACTTACGACAAAACATGGTTGCATACATACTCCCTGCTTTATGCCTGTTGGAACTGCTGGTACAGTAAAAGCTGTTAAAATGGAATCTGTGAGGGCGTCAGGCGCAGAAATTATACTTGGAAACACTTATCATTTAATGATGCGTCCAGGGGCTGATACGGTTTTACATTTTGGTGGACTTCATAAATTTACTGGATGGGACGGTCCAATTTTAACGGATTCTGGTGGCTTTCAAGTTATGTCATTATCTGGTTTGCGTAAATTATCAGAAGATGGAGTAGAGTTTCAATCTCATATTGATGGTGGAGTGAAACATTTTTTAACTCCAGAAAAGTCGATACAGATTCAACATAAGCTTGATAGTAATATTACAATGTGTCTTGACGAATGTTTGGCACTTCCTTGTGAATATTCTGATTCTGTAAAATCTATGTGTATGTCAATGCGTTGGGCAAAAAGAAGTCGCAATGCTTTTATTGATCGTGATGGCTATGGAATTTTTGGTATTGTTCAAGGTGCAACATTTAAAGATTTACGTTTGGAATCTGTTGATGCTTTGGTAAATATTGGTTTCGATGGGTATGCAGTTGGTGGATTGGCAGTTGGGGAACCTCAAAGCACAATGATTGAAGTTTTATCATATACTTGCCCAGCACTTCCAAATGATAAACCACGTTATTTAATGGGTGTTGGAAAACCGGATGATATAGTTTTGGGGGTAGAGCAAGGTATAGATATGTTTGATTGTATTTTGCCAACGCGATCTGGACGTACGGGACAAGCATTTACAAAAACAGGTGCAATCAATATAAAAAATTCTAAATGGAAAATGTGTACAGATCCAATTGATACTACATGCAATTGTCCGACATGTAAAAAATATTCTGTTGGATATCTGCATCATTTATTTAATACATCAGAATTATTGGGTTATACATTACTAACAGAACATAATTTGTACTTTTATCAAAATCTGATGCATGATATTCGTGAGGCAATAAAGAATGATAATTTTGATTCTTTTAAGGCCCAGTTTTTTAAAACATATGACACAAAAAGAATAGATAAATGAGCAAATGGCATAGTATAGATATAAATGAGATAGGTAGAAATTTAAATACGGATTTTGTATGTGGTTTGGATGATTCTGTTGCAACTGAAAGGCTTCAGAAAGATGGTAAAAATGAGATTGTAACGGAAAAAGATAAACCAAAATTTTATGTCTTTTTGTCACAATTTAATTCTTCGCTTGTTTACATACTTATCATTTCTGCAATTATATCGTTTTTTTTTAAAGATTATGTTGAGTGTATTGTAATATTAATAGTCATAACAATTAATGCAATTATTGGGTATGTCCAAGAAATAAAAGCAAGTAATGCACTTAAAAATTTAGCAAAATCATTAATATTATTTACTAAAGTTTTAAGAGGGGGAAGATATCGAACAATCGAATCATCTGGATTAGTTGTTGGAGATATTGTTTTATTAGAAAAAGGTAATAAAGTTCCTGCTGATATTCGTGTAATTTCCAGTGATGAATTATACGTTGATGAGTCGTCTCTTACAGGGGAATCAATTCCTGCTTTAAAAAATTCGGATGTTTTAGATCAAAATATTCCATTGGGGGATCGAAAGAATATGTTATATGCCGGAACATTTATTATTTCAGGTTCTGCTTGTGGGGTGGTTGTTGAAACAGGGCAAAAAACAGTTATTGGAAATATTGCCAATATGATTATATCTGCAGATGTTTTTGATACTCCGCTTACTATCAATATAAAAAAGATCAGCAATTTAATAATGTGGATGATTCTTACGCTTACTTCTGTGACATTTTTATATGGAGTGTTTGTTGATAAAAAATCTGTTTCAGATATGTTTGCTTATGCAATTGCTTTAAGTGTCGGTATGATTCCAGAAGGGCTCCCTGCAATTGTTACAATTATTTTGGCATTTGGTGTATATCGAATGTCAAAATTTAATGCAATTGTCAGAAAATTACCCGCAGTTGAAACACTTGGCAGTGCAACGGTTATTTGTACTGATAAAACAGGAACCCTAACTGAAAATAAAATGACAGTTACAAAAATATTTGCAGGAGGAGTGTTTTATGATGTTAAGGGGGGAGACAATTCTAGATATTATGAAATAAAACAAGTAAGTATATTGGATGGTATGGATATAAAACAGGTTTTGCAAATAAATCCTGCATTGGAGACAACGATTTTATCGGGGGTATTGTGTAATGATTCAATTGCAGAATTTGTGAATGGAAATTTTGTGGTGCATGGTAATCCTACAGATGCCGCCTTAATGATCGTTGCGCATAAATATGGTGCCGATTGCGAACAATTAAATAAACAATTTACAAGGCTTGGACAAGTTCCGTTTTCTTCTGTCATAAAATATATGGCTGTACTAAATAAAGATAACACTGTTACAGATGATAAATATATAATATCAATTAAAGGTGCTACTGAAATTATTTTAAATAAATGTAATTTTACATTGACTGCAGATAATAGGATTATAAAACTTGATAAAATCCAGATGGAAAATATAGCAATAGATTATGCAAAAAATGGTATGCGTGTTATTGCATTTGCACGAAAAATATTAGGATGTAATCCTTTAAATGATAAAGGTAAACTGTCAAAGGAATTATGCGATGATGGTTTTGTCTTTACAGGATTTCAAGCGATAATTGATCCGCCACGACCAGAAGTTCCATCTGCTGTTAAAGCGTGCTACAATTCTGGTATTAAAATTAAAATGATTACTGGGGATCATTTTGCAACTGCATTTGCAATTGGTAAGGATATCGGAATGATTGATGAAAATGCAGATTTTTATGATACCGTTATAAATGGAATTGATTTAAATAATATTTCTGATAGGGAACTTCCAAACATTGTTGAAAATAAATCTATTTTTGCTCGTGTTTCTCCAAATGATAAATTGCGTATTGTAAAAGCGCTGCAAAGAAATGGGCATGTTGTTGCAATGACAGGTGATGGTGTTAATGATGCGCCTGCATTGAAACAAGCAAATATTGGAGTCGCTATGGGAATAACCGGGACAGAAGTTGCAAAAAATTCTGCCGATGTAATTTTGATGGACGATAACTTTGCGACAATTAAGAATGCGATTCAAGAGGGGCGTCAAGTTTACGATAATTTAAAAAAATTTATTCATTGGACGCTTCCAACAAATATGGGAGAGGGTTTGATAATAATGGCGTCAATCATATTTAATACGGCGATGCCTGTATCTGCTGTTCATATTTTATGGGTTAATACGATAACCGCAATTGCCTTAGGAACAGGATTTGCTTTTGAGGAAAAAGAAACTGGTATTATGTTGCGTCCTCCACGTAAAGCGACGGATTCATTGTTTCCGTATAATATTATGTTACAAACCGTTATTATGGGGATTTTAATGGCTTTATTTGGTCATATTACATTTTCATTTAGTTTAAGATTTGGAATTGTGGCTGCTCAAACTGCTGCTGTTAATTCTCTTGTTTTAATGGAAATTGCGTATGTCTTTTTATGTCGCAACATAAAAAATACAATTTTTTCACGTAATTTTTATCGAAACCCTGTACTATGGGGAGGTATGTTTTTAACATTTATTTTGCAGATAATTTTTACCTATCTTCCTATCATGAATCGAGTGTTGGAAACTTCTCCAATTAGTATTGAAATGTGGAAATATCCTGTAATTTCTGCGCTTATGGTGATTGTTATTATGCAATATGATAGACTTTTGATAAATCTCAAGTAATCTATAACTAATTTAATACCTTGAAAATTATTATATATAATTTAGTATCTATTGCGAGTAGCTTTTTTAAAAAGCTTGTTTGTTTAAATTCATGAAGGATTAATTATGAAAGGAATTCTTTTAGCAGGTGGTAGTGGAACCAGGTTGTATCCATTGACCAAAGTTGTATCAAAACAGTTATTGCCTGTTTATGATAAGCCTATGATTTATTATCCTCTTTCTACTTTAATGATGTTTGATATACGTGATATCTTAATCATTTCTACACCTCAAGATACTCCAAATATTAAAAAGTTGTTTGGTGATGGGTCGAAGTTTGGGTTAAAAATTCAGTATGCGGTTCAAGATGAGCCAAAAGGTATAGCAGAGGCATTTATAATAGGCGCTGATTTTATAGGTAATGATAATGTTTGTCTGATTTTAGGTGATAATATTTTTAATATGGGTGGACAATTAAATTTATTCAAAGAATCTATCAACAAAAATATTAATAAATCTGCAAGTATTTTTGCATATTATGTGCATGATCCGGAAAGGTTTGGTGTAATTGAATTTGATGAAAGTCATAAAGTTATGTCAATTGAAGAAAAACCGCAAAAACCAAAGTCAAGGTTTGCATCTGTTGGGTTATATTTTTATCCATCTGATGTGGTTGAGAAAGCAAAATCATTAAAACCAAGTGCAAGGGGAGAACTTGAAATTGTTGATTTAAGTAATCTATTTTTGAAGGAAGGTCGCCTGTCTGTTATCCCAATGAAAAGAGGAAATGTCTGGGTAGATGCCGGAACCCCTGATAGTTTAATGGAGAGTTCTATTTTTGTTCAAGTTATACAAAAAAGGCAGGGTTTAAAGATCGGTTGTATTGAGGAAATTGCATATAGGAAGGGTTTTATAAATGACGCCCAAATGATGGATATAATATCATCTATTAAAAAAAGCGATTATAAAGAATATTTACAAACTGTTTATAAGGAATACCATGAATTTTATTAAAACAGATATTGATGGTGTTTTTATTATAGAACCAAAAATATTCAATGATGAAAGGGGATATTTTTTTGAAAGCTATAATGAAAATGAGTTTAGAAATGCAGGGATAGATGTAAAGTTTGTTCAAGATAATCAATCTATGTCGAAAAGTTATGGTATAATTCGAGGATTACATGCACAAAGTGGAATTCACTCTCAATCTAAACTTGTTAGGGTTTTAGAAGGTAAAGTGTTGGATGTGGCCGTAGATATCAGAGAAAATTCTCCAACTTTTGGAAAATATGTATCTGTTGAATTATCTGATGTAAATGGTAGGCAGTTGTTCATTCCACATGGTTTTTTACATGGTTTTGCTGTTTTAAGTGATAGCGCTGTGTTTGTTTATAAATGTGATAATTTTTATTGTAAAGAATCTGAAATTTCGGTTAGGTATGATGATCCAGATATTGGTATAAATTGGCAAATCCCTGATGATAATGTAATTGTATCTGAAAAAGATAGTCAA
>CAUTVF010000026.1:0-12602 GCA_963541805.1 uncultured Alphaproteobacteria bacterium | reverse complement strand
AAAATGGTGGGAGTAACTGGATTCGAACCAGTGACCTCTACGATGTCAACGTAACGCTCTAGCCAACTGAGCTATACCCCCGAAACAATTTATTTTCTTAAATTTAATTTTTTAATTATTGCCTGGTATTTTTCAACGTTTCTACCTTGTAAATATGCAAGTAATTTTTTTCTTCTATTAACCAATAAAGACAATCCACGAGATGCAGAGTTATCTTTTTTATTTACTTTCATATGTTCGGTTAAATTATTAATTCTTTCTGTTAAAATTGCAATTTGGACCTCTGAAGATCCACTATCTTTAACACCATTTTGAAAATTTTTTATTAATTCTTGCTTTTTATCTTTTGTAATACTCATTTTAAACCTTCTTAATTACATTAAATACTTTTTTTGGATACATTTTGAAATCTTTTACTTCAGCAAAACCAATCAATCCAATATTTAACATTCGTGAATTCGGATAAACCCTATAAAAACCATCTGGATTATCAACTTGAACAGGACAGCCACTGATAAATTTATTTAATATATCTTCGTCAATAAATATAACCGGGATGCCGTCCAGTTTATAATCAATAGGTTTTAAAAAATCTAAAACACGAACATCTTCATAAACAAAAGAATCTAAATCTTTGTCATTATCAGTATGCAAAAAAGCTTCAAAAAAATCAAGCAATTTTTGATATTCAAATGAATTAGCTAAATCAAAAGAACCATTTTGTACACGTTTTAATTTTGTTAAATGTCCAACAGTTTTAAGATAATTTGATATATCACTTGCAAGCGTTCTAACATAAGTGCCAGTTGAACATTTAACATTAAACTCAGAAAAACATTTTGATTTATTTTGTCCCTCTACCCTATAAGATTTAAGATGTTCTAAATCAAATATAAATACTTTTCTAGATGGCATTGTAAATGATTGTCCCATACGAGCCAATTTATATGCCCGTATTCCATTAATATGAATTGCACTAAAACAACTTGGGATTTGTTTAATTTCACCAATAAAATATTTAATAGCATTTTCAATTTCTGGATCTGATGGTATTTTATCACAAATATCAAGAACACTTCCAAAAGCATCATCAGTATCCGTTTTTATTCCCCAATAAATTGTAAAATCATATTCTTTATGTCTATTTGTGTGCATTGGTATAGTTTTAGATGCAAGACCAATTGCAATTGGAAGAACCCCTTCAGCCATCGGATCCAATGTCCCCATATGGCCACAACTTATTTTATCTTTTTCCGGCAATATTCCAATTTTTTTTAAAGATTGTGTTAATAATTTTCTAATTTTATACGTACATTCCGATGATGTAACACCACTTGGCTTATATAAATTAATCCAACCATTTTTTAGATAAAATTTATTATCAACAATCATTTTAATAGATTTTTTATACTATAAAGCTTTTCTAAAGCTTCCTTTGGCGTTATTAAATCTGGATTTATATCATTCAATATTCTAATCAAATTTTGATAATCTTCTTTATAATCGACACAGTTATTATTTTCTATATTATTAAATAAATCATTATCACTTTGATAATTACTTTGTTCTAAATTGGATAATATTAATTTTGCTTTTTCTATAACCTCCTTTGGAATACCTGCCAATTTAGCAACGGCAATTCCATAAGATCTTTTTGCAACTCCAAGTGCGATTTTATATAGGAATACAATTTCATCGCTCCACTCTTTAACCTGCATAGAATGACAAGTAATATTTTTATATGTTCTAGAAATCGTTGTTAATTCATGATAATGCGTTGCAAACAATCCTCTACATTTAATTTTTTCACATAAATATTCAACAACCCCATATGCAATTGACATACCATCAAATGTTGAAGTACCCCTTCCAATTTCATCCAAGATTACAAAAGATTTTTGTGTTGCTTTATTCAAAATACTGGCCGTTTCAACCATCTCAATCATAAATGTTGATTGGCCGGTTGCTAAACTATCTGATGCCCCAACTCGACTAAATAATTTATCAATTACACCGATATGTGCCGATGTTGCAGGTACATAGAAACCAGAATGTGCCAGCATTGCAATAATTGCATTTTGTCGTAAAAATGTTGATTTGCCGGCCATATTTGGCCCGGTTACTAGCCAAAGGGAAGAATTCCCATTATTATCATTTTCTAATATACAGTCATTATCAATAAAAGATGCAAATTTTTTTAATTTCATATTTTTTTCAACAACTGGATGTCTTCCCCCGATAATTTCAAAAGCAAGTGAATTATCAATTATTGGCCGTACATAATTTTCACGAACAGAAAGCATTGCAAATGAAGAAAAAACATCTAAATTAGCAATAGCATTTGCACTATTAATTAAATCATCTGAAACAGATAATATTAAATTACATAATTTATTAAATATTTCTAACTCTATTGATTTACATTTATCTTGGGCATTTAATATTTTACTGTCCAACTCTGATAATTTAAGTGTAGTATACCGAATAACATTTGTAGTTGTTTGTCTGTGAATAAATTTAGTTTTATCAATTGTGATAATATCACCGGATTTAAGTGGCAATTCAATAAAATATCCCAATATATTATTATGTTTGATCTTTAATTTTGATGTATTTAATTCTTTTGCATATTCTGATTGCAATGACAAAATTACATTAGAAACATCAGAAACCAATAAATTATATTCATCAAGCGTTAAATCATATCCAGATTTAATAAATCCCCCATCCCTTGCTAAAATAGGTAAATTCGAAGATTTTAAAGATTTACTTAATTCATTTTCAACAAAATTATACTTTTCTGTATCTATTCTACCTATTATAGAAGAAATAATATTACATACATTTGTATCTGATATCACATTTGATAAAACAGATTTAATTTTGGGTAAAATATTTATGTAATTCAATACTAAATATAAATCACGTGGACCAGACCGATTAAAAGAAATTCTTGATAAAATTCTTTGAATATCGGGAATTCCTTTTAATAACATTCTTAAATCAGAAATTATATTTTGATTTTTTATAAAAAATTCAATTGCATCCAATCGATTATTAATTATTTCTATATTTGTGACCGGGCGCATTATCATATTTTTTAACAAACGCGTTCCAACATTTGAACAAGTTTCTTTTACAACATCAAAAATCGTATAATGTTTCGCCCAATCATTATTAACATTAAAAGGAGATATTATTTCCAAACTTTTAAATGTAAATTCATCCATAAAAAGTTCTTCATTTGAACTTTCTTTTTGAAGACTTTTAAAAACAATTGTATCACATTTATTGGTAAGTTTGATGTAATCTATTAATGATTTTATACAAATCAACTCATCATTAGAATAATCAAATAAAGAATTTAAATCATTTATCTTTAGAAAGCTTGATATATATTGTTTTGTATTTAAATCAAATTGATAAACAAACGAAGGCCGAGGAGTAATTTTTTTAAGAAAATTATTTTTAATATTTAAAAAAGATTTATTTATAAATAAATCATCTGATACAATAATTTCAGATGGATTTAATTGATTAACAAAAGATTCAAAATTAATTGTGTTATCAAAATCTCGCACATAAAATTCCGATGTCGAAATATCGACCCAAGATACAATCCAATTACTGTTAAGCAAATCTAAATTCTTGTAAACAGATAACAAATAGTTATTTTCATCTGTTTGTAAAAAACTGTCCTCTGTTAAAGTTCCAGGTGTTACAATTCTGATAACATCACGCTTAACAATTGCATTATTTCCTCGTTTTTTTGCATCAAGCGGACTTTCAATTTGTTCACAAATTGCAATTTTAAACCCGGATTTTACTAATTTACCAATATAAGATTCTGATGCATGATAAGGAATTCCACACATTGGAATATCATCACCATTTGATTTTTTTCCGCGCTTTGTAAGGACAATATTTAATTCTTTCGATGCTTTTTCTGCATCTTCAAAAAACAATTCATAAAAATCACCAAGTCTAAAGAATAAAAGACAATCTTTATAAGAATTCTTTACTGCAAAATATTGCTCCATTAATGGAGTTAACGATACTTCAGACGATTTATTCATACTATTTAAATTCTTCTCTTTTTATACTACCATCGTTCAAAAATGATAGCTTTTCAACCCTCATTTTTGCATTATTCAAATGTGACTCACAAACCGTTTTTAATTCAATTCCCAATTCATACATTTTAATTGAATCTTCTAAGGGAATATTACCATTTGATTGAGCTTGTATTATTTTATCTAACAAAGCTAAAGCCTGTTCAAATGATAAAGATTTTATTTTATCTTTTGTTAATTCTTTCAAATCACACATTATACTTCACCACCCTTTTTCCAAACAGCATTATTAATTATAGAAATCAATTTTTCATGATCTGCCAATTCATGATCTTTTGGAGATACAACACGACAATTTTTTATAGGTTTATTTTCATATATTTTTAATAAATCCAATCGGACACCCTGTTTTATTTTCAAATCAAAATCATTTAAATCTAACTCTTTTTTATCTGTTAAATCAAAATAAACTTTAACCAGAAGCAAAGCATCAAGTAAAGCTCCATGTCCATTTTTTTCACGTTCAGTTAGTGATATATCCAACCTATTACAAATTGCATCCAAACTATGTTTATTATATTGTGGATATTTTCTTCTAGATAAAATTAAAGTATCAATAAAACGATCTTTATCTATTGCTGGGAAACCTGCTTTTACTAGCTCCATGTTTAAAAATGACATATCAAATGAAGCATTGTGAGCAATTAAATTTGAATCACTACCAATATAATCAAAAATTTCTTTAGCCTTATCGCTAAACTTTGGTTTATCTGATAAAAATTCATTTGTTAATTTGTGTACAGCTATAGCTTCTTTTGAAACCTCTTTTTCCGGATTAAAATACATATGCAAATTATTTCCTGTCATTCTTCGGTTAACAATTTCAACGATTCCTATTTCGATCATTCGATCTCCATTGTCAGCATAGAAACCCGTTGTCTCTGTATCAAAAACCAGCTCTCTCATATTAAATCCTTTTTCAAATTATGATGTTACATACTATAATAAAATCTTTGCTTTTCAATATATAAAAATCAAAAATTAAACAATGTAAATTAATAATGTTTCATGTGAAACATAAGGATTCTGCACGTTCAAAATATTTACACACGATGCACGACACTTTAAATTTTCCAAACGCAAACTCAAGCGGGCAAGTAGACGGTCAATTATATTGTAAAAACATTTATGTTTTCAGTATCGAAATACGGTGAAATTTCTTGTCTTTGAAAGACTACCAGTTTTGTTTCATTCTCTCTCAGAAATCACATAATATTTATAATTTTCAGGAAGTAATCAATTATTTATATAAAAATCAAAAGTTTTTTAATTTTTAAAGTGGCTGGGGAACCTGGATTCGAACCAAGATAAAGAGAACCAAAATCTCTTGTCCTACCTTTAGACGATTCCCCATGCGTTAACACGTTTTATAAGATAAACTATCAACTAAAAAAATCAATCAATATTTTAAAACAGATGATTTTATTTTTGATTTTATTTCATTAGTATTTTCAAGTTTGCTTTCATATTTATCATAAAACAAAGCTTTTTTCCATGAATAAACAGCTTCATAAACCCTTCCAACAGAAAAATAAGCCTCCCCAAGATGATAATTAATAAGTGGATGTGTTGGATCTATACTTCTCCCAAATTCCAATAAACTTACAGATAATTTATACTGTCTATTTTTATACAGCGCCCAACCTAAACTATCAATATAATTACTATTATTATCAAATCTATTTATATTCCTCTTACCTATCATCTCTTTTGTAAGTTTTGCATTATTTAAAACTAATTGTCCCAAATATTTTAGCAGATCTTTATCCATCGGTAATTTATTCAAACTTAAAACAAATGCTTTCTCCAACATATTTAATGCGTTTTGAACATTAGTATCGTTATCTACCAAAATATACCCAAGATAATTTAATAAAACCGGATTATTTGGTGCAAGCTTAACAGCCATCCTTAAATCTCTCTCTGCCAAATTTAAGTTTTTCATATTATAATAAAGTATTCCTCTTTTAAAATATAATCCCCATAATTTAGGATCTTTTTTATTTGTCAATTTAGAAAACACAAAGTTATATAATTCTAAAGCCTTTTTAAATTCATGTTTCAATTCATAGATTTGCGTAGCATTAACATAATAATTTAAATTTGAACCTTTATTATTAATTAACTTCTTATATATAGTTAAAGCCTCATCATATTTCTCCATTAAGTATAAAGCTTCTGCAATATATCCTTGCGTAGGTTCATACAAATAAGAATCTTTTTTTATGCTTTTCAATATATCTACGACCATTGGTTTTTTATTTGTATTTGATAAAAGATTAACTAATGTTAATTTTCCAAAATCTAAATTTTGATTTAATAAAATAGCAATTTTTGAGAACAGCATAGATTGATCAAAATTTAACTCTAATTGCTTTATAAAACCAAGATCAAAAAAGATCTCTGCAAAACCATCAATATAAGAAATCTTCTTTAACGGAATTTTTTTTGAAGATTCCATTTTATCAATATATTTTTTTAAAGCAAAACCCATATCAGATTCAGGTCGAAGATGATTATACTTTTGCATAACATAGCGAGCAGATGAATAATTTTTATTTCTTATATGTAATTTTACTAATAATTCAACCGTTCTCAAAGACACTCTTTCATTTAATGAATGCTCATAATTTGCTGCCGCACATTCAAAATCTTCATCAACCTCACACATCATCCCCTTTTGAACATAATATATATCTTCAAATTCTGGATCTATTTTCATATTGTCTAATGTACCAAAAGCTTCATCAACAAAACCTTGTGCCATTTTTAACCAAACATCAATTAATGTTAAAAATAAATTATTTTTCTTCGTTATCTTAATTTTCTCTAAAAAATCATCTATTTTTTCAAATTCCTTATTTTTTATATGATCCATCAAAATTACTGAAATTGCGTAAATATTATTATGATCAATAGAAAACAAATTATTGGCATTCAAAACTGCCTTTTTTGTTTGATTATTAATTAACTGGGATAATAGTATAAAATCACCCAATTTATAATTTGACGCGTTTATTTTTATATATTTTGGAACGGAAAAATTCCTATTGTTATATAAATTTTGAACTACTAAATAATCACCAAATTCACTAGTATAATTAAAAACTGGATTTGACATAAAATGAATATCATTAAACATGTTAGTATTAATTATAATTACAACAACAAAAGACAAAAATATTGTTATAATATAGGGTATATTTTTTTTTGACATATAAAAATTCCTAAATAAAATCTAATTAAATTTGTATTAAACAATAACGGTCCTGATTATGCCACATGAAGAAAAAAACTACAAGCCATATATAGAATTGCTGAAAAAATGGCAAAATTCGATTAATTTAATTTCCAATTTTGATGTTAACAATATTTATGATCGACATATTTTAGATTCAATTAAATTATCAAATTACATTAAAAAATATTTTGATGAAAATACAAAAATTATTGATATTGGATCAGGGGCCGGATTTCCAGGAATGATTTTAGCAATCGAGGGCTTTAAAAACATTAATTTAATCGAAAGCAACCACAAAAAGACAGCGTTTCTAAATATAATTAAAAATTTATACAATCTCAGCGGGGTAGAAATATATAATGAAAGAGTTGAAACGCTAAAAAATAGGGCGAAAATTATAACATCGCGCGCTTTCAAAAGTATAAAAGAAACATTTGAAAAAACAAAAAACATTACAAACCAAGAAACCAATTTTATTTTACTTAAGGGCTCAACTGTTAACCAAGAAATAATAGAAGCTAAAAATTATTACAAATTTCAATATAAACTAATAAAAAACCTTCAGTCAAATGGATACATTATACATATAGAAAACGTTACAAAATTATAATTGTTTCATGTGAAACATTTTAAATATATTTTTAATTGTGTTTTATTTTAAATTTTATTACCATAACTATAGTTAAGTTGTTTTGTCGGTGTATTAAATGAAGAAATGTGAAATTATTGCAGTTGCAAATCAGAAAGGAGGGGTTGGAAAAACCACAACTGTAATTAATTTTGCAACCGCATTTGCATCTTTAGGTGAAAAAATTTTGGTACTTGATATGGATCCGCAAGGTAATGCAAGCACGGGTTTTGGAATAATAGAAAACAGAGAAAATAATATATATGACGTACTTCTTGAAAAAATTAACATATCAAAAGCGATTAGAAAAACTGATATTGAAAATTTAAATATTGTTCCATCGCAGGTATCTCTTGCTGGGGCAGAGGTAGAATTATCTACAATGGACGATCGTTTGTATAAATTAAAAAAATCGATTAAATATGTGGCCGATGACTATGATTATATTTTAATTGATTGCCCTCCCGCTCTTGGTTTTTTAACTTTAAATGCTCTGGCATGCGCAGATAGTCTAATAATTCCATTACAATGTGAGTTTTTCGCACTGGAAGGTGTGGGACATTTATTAAAAACGATTAGTTTAATTCAAAAACAAATAAACCCATCCCTGCAAATTAAAGGTGTATTATTAACTATGTTTGATAGAAGAAATAAATTATCTGATTTGGTTGCTGCAGATATAAGAAATTGTTTTAAGGGTAGGGTTTTTAAAACGGTCATTCCTCGGAATGTAAAAGTATCCGAAGCTCCATCTCATGGTCAACCTGTATTAATGTATGATATTAATTGTGCTGGATCTCGTGCTTATATAGATTTTGCAACTGAAATATTACAAATGATAAAAGAAAATAAAGAACAAAAATAAAGAAAGGATGTAAGATGGATACAAAGAAAAACAAATTGGGTATGGGGTTATCTGCTTTACTTGGAGATAGTAATATTTTAGAAGAGGTAAATATTAATAAATCTCCTCAAAAACAAAATATCAAAAATAACAACCGTGAAATTATAAAAATTCCAGTTGAAAATATATCAGTAAATCCCTTTCAACCCCGACATTTTTTCTCTGATGAAGCAATTAATGAGTTATCAGAATCTATAAAAGCAAAAGGTTTATTACAACCGATTTTGGTTCGTTCAAAAGGAGAGAATAAATTTGAAATTATATCTGGAGAGCGTAGATTTAGGGCAATCAAAAAACTAGATTATAAATACATACCAGCGATTGTTAAAAATGTAAAAGATTCCGATATGCTGGAAATTGGATTGGCAGAAAATCTACAAAGAGAAGATCTGAATCCTGTTGAAGAAGCAAAAGGTTATAAATTATTAATAGATAAATTTAATTACACTCAAGAACAATTATCGACAATTGTTCATAAAAGCCGACCATATATCGGGAATATTTTAAGGTTGCTGAAATTACCAAATGAAGTTTTACAAGCAATTGAACAAGGTAAAATTTCAACAAGTCATGCACGTACTTTAATTCGCGAAGCAAATCCGGAAGAAAAATTAAAACAAATTTTAAATAATAAATTATCTGTTAGGGATGCTGAAAAAATACAGCAAAACAAACAAAAAAAGAATATAAAAGAATCGGAAAAATCAGCTGAAATTTTTTCAATAGAACAATCGTTAACAGATATACTTCAAAGCATGAGTGAGGTTAAAATAAACACTGACAATTCAGGGGAAATTAAAATTAAATTCAAAGATTTGGAAGATTTAGATAGAATATTGAATATAATAAACAGTTCTAACAAACCAAATTTTAAAATAAAAATACCAAAATTTAACAGATAGTTAATTTTTAAAATTGTATTTATAATAAAAATTGGTAAAAGAAATATGTTTAAATGGGGTAGGGTATAAACAATTAAAAAAGTTTATATAATTACTAAAGGCATACAGCTTAACAAAACAGAAATGATTAAAGATGTTTGTTTCCCGGTTATGAATAGTAGATGTTTCAACATCTGCTAATTATGTTTATATTAATAAGATGTTATATAATTAAAACAATAAATATTTGAATAAATTATTATATCATTTCTTAAAATGAAAAGAGATTTATTTTACCATGAATACCTACTTTATCAAAAACCACTATAGAAATATCTAAACTTCCTATAACAGAGATAAAAGTCCAAGAAAAAATAGTAAGTATTAGATAAGTTTAGTAATCAAACAAATGGATTAGAATTAATATCATTATTACAACAAGAATTAGTATTAAGAACAAAGAAATACGAATACTACAGAGATCCTCTTCTAAACTCTATCTACTACCCATTTACCTTAAGGTATACATATATCTAAAATAAATATCTTATATATGAATAAACTAAAAACAATCTTTTGATTTTCAAAATAGTTTATCAAAAAATATTAAAAATTTGATTTTTCACTCGTTAAGTATTAGACTCCATAGGTGTTAAATTTGAGGAGTTTGAAAATGAGAAAATTTATCTGCGTGATTTGCACTCTTTTATTGGCATCATGTTCATCTGTATTAACAGATATCGCATCTTTTAAAGATCCAGATTTTGAAAATCGGGAACCTGTTAAAGTTATGGCATTAATTGTTAATAATACAACTATGCAAAATATTAATCGTGTGCAATTTGCACTTAATGAATTATTAAAAGAAGAAAATATCGATGTCAAATTTTTAGATCACTATTTAATTAATCCACCAACAAGAACTCTGTCAGAGGAAGATTTGAGAAAATCTTTAACAACAAAATGGGGTGCTGATGCATTGTTATTTGTTAATGTAATATCTGAAACCGGAAAAGTAAAAGGTATCGATGGGGATTACGTTGATGCAGATGAAGGATTAAAGGAAAAGGGTAAAAGTGATAAATATACAACGATCGCTTATGGTAAATATACAGCTTCATTATTGGATGTTAAAACGTGGAGAACAATTTGGAAAGCTGATTTAATTGCAATTGATGAAAAATTTAAAAATACAAAAGCAATGTACAGATTAGCCGCAGAAAAAATTGTTTTAGACTTATTGGATAAGAAATTAGTGTCCGTAATATCAGATAAAAATAAGAATAATATAACAGAGTATGATAAAAGAATTATTTCTTTAAGGTCTCTCGTAACAGATGTTGCAAAAAATAATAATGACACTAATGTTCAACAAAATCAAAATTCTGTAAAAGGTGGTGTTGCAGCATCAGTTGCTACGATTAATGAATCTATTAAATTGGCAAAAAAGCAGAATCAAAGTGATAGTTCTGTAAAACAAGCAAACAGCAAGGATAAGGAAAGTAAAAAAACTACTGTAGAATCCGGTATTACTATGGTTGGTACTGAACCAAATACAAATATTTCCCAAGAAAAAATTGAAAATAAAGTGGAACCAAACGCTGAAGTACGTCCAGTAAATAAAAAAATTAATGAAAAATTAAATAGCGACAATATAAAAAATGACGATATGAGTGTCAAAACAGAACAGTCAAAAGATGAAATTGATAATAAAAAAGAGAGTGATAAAGAATTAGAAAAACAAAATAATAATTCTGAATCTGAAGAAAAAAAGAATAATAGTATATTTAGATAATTTTTTAACAAAAAATAGTGCTCTTTTATGCTTTTAAAAGATAAAAAAATTTTAATAAGTTCGGCTTTACCTTATGTTAATGGATTGCCACACTTGGGGCATATAATTGGATGCCTTTTACCGGCAGATGTTTTTGCAAGATTTATGCGATTACGTGGATTTGATGTATTATATGTCAGTGGCGTGGATTTTCATGGATCCCCTGCAGAATTGGGGGCAAAAAAACAAAATATGAATGTTGAAGATTACTGTAATAAATATGCAAAACAACACAAAGAAATATATGATAGTTTTGAATTGTCTTTTGATTGTTTTTCATCAACTCATTCAGAAGAAAATAAATTTTTTGTCTATGAAGCATTCGATAATTTAGAAAAAAACGGTTTTATTGAAATAAAAACAATAAAACAAATATATTCAAAATCAGATAATATGTTTTTGGCAGATAGATTTGTAGGTGGCACATGTCCATATTGTGGCTACGAAAAAGCACGGGGAGATCAGTGTGAGAACTGTACAAAATTATTAGATCCATCAATATTAATAAATCCATATAGTGAAGTTTCTGGCTCAAAAGATCTAGAATTTAAAGAAACTAAGCACATTTTTTTAAAAATGCAAAATTTGCAACCTGAATTAGAAAAATGGTTAAATAAAGTATCAAAAAATTGGGATAAACAAACTGCAGGTATTGCAAAAAAATGGATTAATGAGGGTTTAAAAGAAAGATCAATTACAAGAGATTTAAAATGGGGATTCCCTATTAATAGATCAGGTTTAGATAATAAAGTTTTTTATGTTTGGTTTGACGCCCCTTATGGATATCTTGCAATAACAAAGGAGAAAAAGCCGGAATTATTTAATAATTTTTGGGATTCGAAAAATTCTGATAACGTTATTTATTATCAATTCATGGGAAAAGACAGTGTCCCATTTCATTCAATATTTTTTCCTGGTGTTTTAATTGGATCTGGTGATAAATACAAAAAAGTTGATGTTATAAAAGGATTATCTTATCTA
>CAUTVF010000025.1:0-12854 GCA_963541805.1 uncultured Alphaproteobacteria bacterium | reverse complement strand
AAACTCTGTCTAAAAAACTGAAATAAACCGATAAAAAGGATAAAAATGCAAAAAGGTTAAAAGATGTTATTAATAACCGGTAAGGATGGCCAGTTAGGGACAGAGCTATCAAAGTTTTATGATGGAAAGGCTTTGTTTACTAATTCATCTGATTTGGATATAACTGATTATGACAAAGTCCAGAAATTTATAAATAATAATAATATCGATACTATAATAAATTGTGCGGCGTATAATGCGGTTGATTTGGCAGAGGATGATGTCGATTCTGCGTATAATGTGAATTGTAAAGGGGTTGAAAACCTGGCAAAGACAGGATGTAAATTGATACACTTTTCAACAGATTATGTTTTTGATGGTAAAAGCTCCCGACCTTATTTGCCAAGTGATAATACGGATCCGATTTCTGTTTACGGAAAATCGAAACTGGCAGGTGAAGAGGCATTATTAAAACATTCAAAAATATTCATGGTGGTTCGTACATCTTGGTTGTATTCGAATTATGGTAGTAATTTTGTTAAAACGATCAGAAGATTATCTCCATTTAATGATAGTCTAAATGTAATAAGTGATCAAATAGGAACACCAACATATGCATATGATCTGGCAAGTGCAGTGTTTGAAATATTGCCTAAATTAAATAAAGAGAATAGTGGAATTTACCATTTTTCAAATGAAGGCGTTTGTTCGTGGTATGATTTTGCATATGAAATTGTGAGGTTATCAAAATTAAATTCTGAAATTAATCCAATTCGATCTGATCAATGGGTATCAAGGGCAAAAAGGCCAATGTATAGTGTTTTAAATAAAAGTAAAATTAAAGATACTTTTAAAATATCAATTCCAAATTGGAAAGAGAGCTTAGAAAAATGTATAAAACAATTTTAATTACCGGGGGTGCCGGTTTTATTGGGTCAAATTTTGTGCCGTATTTTTGTAAAAAATATCCAGAATATCATGTTATTAATCTTGATAAATTAACATATGCTGGAAGTTTGTATAATTTAAAAGAATGTGAAGATTATAAGAATTATACTTTTATAAAGGGCGATATTTGTGATAGATCTTCGATAGAAAATATCTTTAAAGAATTTGATGTAAAAGGTGTTATCCATTTTGCAGCGGAAAGTCATGTTGATAATTCAATTAAGAATCCAGGCGCATTTATAAAAACAAATATTGAAGGGACTTTTAATTTATTAGATGTCGCATTTCATTATTGGATGGATGCCACGAATAAAATAAAAGATGGTTATAATGATTGTAGATTTCACCATATTTCAACAGATGAAGTTTATGGATCGTTAGGTAATACCGGATATTTTACAGAAATAACCCCTTATGCGCCAAACAGTCCGTATTCCGCAAGTAAGGCAAGTTCAGATTTTATAGTTCGTGCATATCATCATACTTTTGGTTTGAATGTTACAACATCAAATTGTTCAAATAATTATGGACCAAAACAACATAGTGAAAAATTAATCCCAACGATTATTTCAAATGCCATTTTGGAAAAGCATCTTCCTGTTTATGGAAATGGTTCAAATATTCGTGATTGGTTGTATGTTTTGGATCATTGCAAAGCAATTGATTTAATTTTTCATAATGGAGTGTCTGGTGAAACATATAATGTTGGTGGACATAATGAAAAAGATAATTTATCAATTGTTAAAAAAATTTGTTCTATTTTAGATGAAAGAGTCCCGCGCAAAAATGGAAAAAAATACGAAGAATTGATTAATTTTGTATCTGATAGAGCAGGACACGATTTCAGGTATGCAATAGATCCAACAAAGATAAAGAAGGCTTTGAATTGGAAGCCTGATGAAACATTCGACACCGGTATTGTTAAAACAGTTGAATGGTATTTAAATAATCAAATTAATAAATAGGTAATTTTGTATGAGTGTTCCATATAAGATTTTTAATTTTGGTGTTAAAGGTGATAGTCGAGGAAGTTTAATTCCAGTTGAAGGTAATAATGATATACCATTTGATATAAAACGAATTTATTATGTGTTTGGTACTCAGAAAAATATTGTGCGTGGGTGTCATAGTCATAATAAAACAAAAGAGATCGCTGTTTGTATTTCTGGTTCATGTGATTTTTCGTTAGATGATGGGATGGATCGGATAATTGTACATCTTGATGATCCAAGTAAAGGTTTATATTTACAAAATAATATTTGGAGAGAGTATTTTAATTGTTCTGAAGATTGTATTGTCCTTGTTTTAGCATCGGAATGTTATGATGAATCTGATTATATCAGGGATTATGATGAATTTAAGAAAGAGGTTAACAAATGATCCATCCAATGTCAGATGTTCAAAGTAAAAATATTGGTCCAGATACGAATATCTGGCAATTTTGTGTCGTTTTGCCAGGTGCTGTAATTGGAAAGGGGTGTAATATTTGTGCCAACTGTTTTATTGAAAATGATGTAACAATTGGAAATTATGTAACTCTTAAATGTGGGGTTTATCTTTGGGATGGTGTTATAATTGAAGATAACGTTTTTGTCGGTCCAAATGTAACTTTCTGCAATGATAGATACCCGATATCCAGAAATAAAAATGCAAAGTTAGAACCTGTAGTAATCAAAAAAGGTGCAAGTATTGGTGCCAATACAACAATACTTCCCGGGGTTACGATTGGTGAAAATGCAATTATAGGGGCGGGTGCAATTATTACAAAGAATGTTGCAAATAATGAAAAAGTGATAGGTATAAAATAAAATTGGCTCATATTATTAAAATAATTGAAAGGATTGTGAAATGATAAAATTTTTAGATTTAGAAAAAATTAACAATCGGTTTCGCGCTGAAATAGATGAAAGAATCAAAAATGTTTTGGATGTTGGATTGTATTTACAGTCAAAACAAAATGATTTGTTTGCAAAAAACTTTTCATCTTTTTGTGGAACAAAATATGCATTGGGTGTTGCAAATGGATTAGATGCAATTAATTTGATTATAAGGGCTTATGGTTTTGGACCTGGTGATGAGATTATTGTTCCTGCTAATACTTATATTGCTACTATTTTGGCAATATCTGAAAATGGATGTACTCCTGTTCTTGTTGAACCTGATATCAATACATATTGTATAGATCCAGATAAAATAGAAGAAAAGATCACAGATAAAACTAAAGCAATTATTGTTGTACATTTGTATGGACAAGCAACGCAGATGCAAAAAATTTGGAGACTTGCGCAAAAATATAATTTAAAAATAATTGAAGACTCTGCCCAATCCCATGGTGCCTTGTATCAAGGGAGGAGGGCCGGAAATTTGGGTGATGCTTCTGCATTTTCTTTTTATCCTGGAAAAAATTTAGGTGCTTTTGGTGATGCCGGTGGGGTTACAACGAATGATGAAATTTTATTTAATAAAATAAAAGCAATTGCAAACTATGGATCGGATAGAAAATATCACCATATTTATAAAGGTACAAATTCTCGTTTAGATGAAATACAAGCCGCTGTTTTGGATGTAAAATTACCACATTTGGATTCTGATAATAATATTCGTCGTAAAATTTCAAAGTATTATCGTGAAAGTATAAAAAATTCTAAAATTATACTTCCAACAACTTATGATGAAGATGCTCATGTTTGGCATGTCTTTGTAGTCAGGACAAAAGAAAGAGATGTGTTTCAAAAATATTTGGAAAAAAATGGTATCCAAACAATTATTCACTATCCAACCCCTCCTCATAAACAAGGTGCATATATGGAATGGAATAATATGTCGTACCCGATAACGGAAGAGATTCATAAAACAATTATATCAATTCCAATTTCTCCAGTTATGACAGATGATGAAGTTGAAAAAGTGGTGGATGTTGTAAATAAATTTATATAGTAGTGCGGCTTTGAGAATGAAAAAACAATATGATTTAATTGTTAGTTTTGGTGAAGCGTGTTCGTGTACACAATGTTTAAGAAAAGCAGGTATGCAAAAAGCAAGTTATCCATATGATTGGATTTCTGGTCCTTCATTTTTGGATAGGATAAAAATATTTCTTTCAAAATTTGATAGATTTTTTGATAAAAAAGATTTGAAAGAAAATTTGCCGGTCTCTTCTGATTGTCATGTGTATACAAATACCTATAACAATTTTTGTTTTTGTCATGATTTTATAGGGAGGAATACTACATTAGAGAACTCTTATTTAGATGCTTATAATAAATATATTAGAAGAATTAATAGGTTATTTAATAATATACAAAACTCAGATAATACATTGATTGTTTATATGGAGTATCCAATAAATCGTGACTTGGTAAAAATAACAAACGAGGAGATAATAAAATATTTTGGTTTAATAATGAAATCTTATAAAAATATTGATTTATTATATATAGCTTATGATCAAAGTTTAAAGCAAGGAATTTTGAGAAAGGAAAAGTTAACAGAAAATATTAATAAATGGACCGGTAATTATAAAAGTAAAAATGCAAAGTATGATTATGAAGTTGATGAAAAATTGATTGTAAAAGCTTTATCTAAATTTGCTGTTTTGAAGATTCCTTTTACTTTAAAATTAAAATCAATTGTAGTAAAGATGATGTTTGTTTTAGTAAATTGTTTAATACCTATCAGATCTTGGAGATCTAAGATAAGAAATAAATTACGTAAAATAAAATATTAATTTTTAATAAATAATGAGATATTGTATATTTTCATGAATACTAATAAATCAATTAAAAATATTTTAATTACTGGGGCGGGTGGATATATTGGCTGTCATGTTGTTGATTCTGCAATTCACAAACAATATCATGTATCGTGCTCTGATATCAATTTTTCCACAAAATTTAATGATGTTACATATTATAAGAAGGATATTTTATCTGATAGTTTGAATCCTGATTTGTATACCAACTTAGGCAGTCCAGATATAATAATTCACCTTGCCTGGCAGAATGGATTTAATCATAGTGCAGTTTCTCATTTAGAACAGTTACCAAAACATTTTAATTTTTTAAAAAATATGATTGATAGTGGTTGTAAATCGATTTCAGTTATTGGGTCAATGCACGAAGTAGGATATTTTGAGGGTGAAGTTGATTCAAATACTCCATGTAATCCACTGTCTTTATATGGAATTGCAAAAAATACATTGAGGCAAGCTTTAACAATTTATTGTGCGCCCAAAAACGTATCCTTAAAATGGTTAAGGGCATTTTATGTAACAGGCGATGATTATAATAATAAATCTATTTTTTCTAAAATTTTAAGAATGGCTGAAGATGGGCAAAAAACATTTCCATTCACGAGTGGAATCAATAAGTATGATTTTTTGGATATTGATACTCTGTCGGATTATATATTAACTGCATCTGTTCAAAATAAAATATCTGGGATAATTAATGTTTGTTCTGGTAAGCCGGTTGCATTGAAAGATAAAGTAGATGAGTTTATTAAATTAAATAAATTGGACATAAAACCGGAATATGGGGCTTTCAAGGAGCGTGAGTATGATTCTCCTGCAATTTGGGGAAATACTGATTTAATTAATAAGATAATGAATGATTAATAAAATGGTTAAAAATAATCCAATTATTTCTGTTTTAATTCCTGTTTATAATGGGGAAAATTTTTTAAAGCGAGCAATAGAGTCTCTGCAGGATCAATCTTTTAAAGATTTTGAAGTTGTTTGTGTCGATGATTTTTCAACCGATGGATCATTAGAATTTTTATTAAATTGCGCAGCAAAAGATTCAAGAATTAAAGTTATCAAAAGAAAAACAAAAGGAGGAGACGCAAGTAAGGGAATTTCATATGGACTTCCATATTGTAGTGGAAACTGGTTTTTCTATATGTCACAAGATGATTTCATTTCAAAAGATTGTTTAAAAATATGTCTTGATAGAGTAATTGAAACAGGGTCAGATATATGTATTCCAAATATTGTTTTCTATTCGGATAATGAATTGAAACGGGATCCTGTTATAACCCCACCAAATGATGACTATAATCAATTAATTCCGGGACATGATGCTTTTGTGCAAAATGTTATTTATAAAATAGGTGGTTTTGGTTTAAGAAATATGAAACTAGTAAAGAGTGTTGGACAAGATGACAAATATTATGATTCTTGCGATAAATCAATGGCTTTACAATTTTTTTATGCGAATAAAATTTCGTTTTGTAATGAATCTTTCTTTTACAGACAAGATAATCCAAATGCAATTACAAAATCTTTTTCACTTAAGATTTTAAATCATCTGGATACTTGTAATGAAGTCTTGGATTTTTCTATAAATAATAAGATTTCTAGAAAGAATTTAAAGATCATAATTGATACATTTATAAAAAGAAGAAAGTTTATATTGTCAAAAATATTGTTATCAGAAAATATAAATAAAACTGAAGCAATGAAAATGTTTGATAGTTCTTTAAGTGTATTTAATAAAATTTTATTACAAAATAGCTTTTATTATTTCTTCGTTAAAAATTCATTAATAGGATTGTCAAAAAATATTATCAGAATCAAGATATTTAATTGTTTAAAAAAATATAATCTTACTGAAAATTTTTTATTCAGAAAACTTAATAAAAAAATCCTTGGAAAGGAAATGAACTCAAAAAGGCTTTATGATTTAAAAGTCTCTAGTGCTTTAAATTTGCTATGTAAAGTTGGGAGATGCACATATTGCGGGGATAATGTTGTTGTTAGTTCTCCAAAAACAACAATCGGGTCATTTTGTTCGTTAGCATCGAATATTTCAATAGGTCCTGGAGATCACCCTCTTAATTATTTATCGTCATCTTCGTTTTTTTATATGGATAATTTAGGTTGGTCTGACAAACAAGGTATAAATATTTTTTTAAAGCACTGTATTATTGGAAATGATGTCTGGATTGGTGATAACGTCTTTATAAAAGGTGGAATTACAATTGGGGATGGTGCCGTGATTGGTGCAGGTGCCGTTGTTGTAAAAGATGTGCCTCCATATGCAGTTGTTGGTGGAGTTCCTGCAAAAATTATTAAATATAGATTTGATGATGCAATAATACAAAAATTGTTAAAAATAAAATGGTGGGATTTTCCAGATGAAATTTTAAAGAAAGTGCCTTTTGATGATATAGAAAAAGCAATAGAATTTTTAGAATTAAACAGGAAATAAATGATTACTTCAAATGATTTATCCGGGCATTCTGGATGTAAGTTAAGTTTATATTCAAATGGTATTTATGATCGTCCTTTTGTCAGAAAAAGTGCCGGTAGATTATCCTATAATAACAGACTTAAAAAACAATATATTAAACAAAAGATGTTTAAATGTAGGGATGTAAAAACCCCGGAAGTTTTCAGTTTTGATATTGATGAAAAAGGTATTGTTTATTTTGATATGGAATATATAGAAGGTATGACAATGGCCGAATATATGAATCAAATAAAGATCAAAGATATATCATATTTTGTAGATTTATTGTTTAATGTTTTGCCTATTGATAATTGCAAATATCCAAAAGACACTCAAAAAATTTTTATGGATAAAATTTTGTCCCTTAAAAATTCGCTGGATTTATCAAATGTTAAAATTAGTAACGCTTTAAATTTATTAATGAATTTTAATTTTGGTAATGTTCCCACGTCTGCATGTCACGGAGATTGTACATTAGAAAATATTATTATTTCAGATAAAGGTATTTATGTAATAGATTTGTTGGATTCTTTTTATAATTCTTGGATGATAGATGTTGCAAAATTATTACAAGATATAGACCTGGGGTGGTCATATCGTAATAAGGGTCGTGATTTTAATTTAAATTTGCGTCTTGCAACTGCAAAACAAGAATTGATCAATAAAATACGGTCGTTAAAAAATGGCCAAGAAAATTTAATTATGATTTACCATATATTGTTATTAAATGTGCTTAGAATTTATCCATATACAAAAGATGATCTAACTTATGAGTGGCTGAATAATTCAACAGATACGATTTTAAATAAAATAGAAAAGGAGTATAAATAAATGAATACATTAATTATACCTTGTGCCGGAAAATCAAGCCGTTTCCCAAATATGAAGCCAAAGTATGTATTAACACACCCAGATGGAAAATTGATGGTTGAAAAATCAATTGAAAAAATGAATTTGAGTGTATTTGACAGAATCATTATTACAATTGTGAAAGCCCACGATGAAAAGTATGACATCAAATTAATTTTGGATCAGGTGTTTAAAGATAACAAAAAAGTTGAAATTTGTGTGCTGGATGATTTTACATCGTCTGCAAGTGAGACTATATATTTAACAATTAAAAAAATGGGTATAACAGGATCAGTCGTTGTAAAAGATTCCGATAATTGTGTAGGTGTTAATTTTGATAACAATATTAAAAATATGATTGTTGGATATAATTTGCATGAACATAAAGATATTTCAAATATACCAGGTAAAAGTTTTCTAATTATAAATGAGCAAAATATTATTCAAGATATTGTTGAGAAAAAAATTGTCTCTCCAATTATTTGTTTAGGTGTTTATTGTTTTAATGATGTATCTGATTTTATAAAAGCATATCAAGATATAGTATCCAGCCAAATCAGTGGAGAAATGTATATCAGTCATGTTGTTTCTTATTTAATATCAAATGGGTGTATATTTGAAGCTGTTATGGCAACTGCTTATAATGATTGGGGAACATTAAAAGAATGGAGCGAGGAACAAGAGAAATATAAAACATATTTTATTGATGTAGATGGCGTGATTATGAAAAACAGTGGCAAATATGGAAAGGTTAATTGGTCCAATAATTGTGAATATCTGGATGATAATGTTGCAACTATTAAAAAATTACAAGAAAACGGAGGCCAAATTATTATAACAACATCAAGAACAGAGGAATTTCGTGCAAGTTTAGAAAAATTATTGAATGATGTTGGGATTAAACCACATACAATTGTGATGGGTTTGAATCATGCACAAAGAGTTATTATCAATGATTTTGCAACAACAAGTCCATATCCATCTTGCAGTGCAATATCACTGCCAAGAAATCAGAATATTAATGATTATTTAAAATAGAGGTATAATTATGATTTATAAAAGATTAGTAAAACATTTATTTAAAAAAGCATTTCCCGAGGCATATCAAAATATCAGAGATATTGTTAATCCAACTAAATCACAGAATTACTGGGATAATCTGAATATAACAGAAAAAGAGATAAATAACTTTATTTCATTTTTAAATGATTCTTATCCTAATTTACAAGTATCAGTACTGGATATAGGTGCGCGGGGGGGGGGTAGAGCGATCTGAGCTTTACCCAATTACTGAATTAAAAAATAAATATCTTGTCGGCATTGAACCAGAAAAAGAAGAAGCATTAAGATTGTTAAAAAGGACAGAAAATAAATATGATGAATGTTATGATGTTGCTTTGTGGAATACCGAGGGAAAACATAAGCTGTATATCACAAAAGCAAGAGGTTGTGCATCATTAAATGAACCTAATTATGAATTCTTTAATAAACATAAATTTATTACACGCAGTTATTTTGAAACTGAATTTATAACAGATGTTGAAACAACAACATTACAAAAATTATTCAAAGATAGATCATTTGATTTTATAAAAATTGATATCCAGGGTGGAGAATATGAAGTATTGTCATCTGCAGGTAAAGATTTTTATAAAAATACTGTTGGAATTTTTTCAGAAGCACAAACATTAGAACATTATAAAGGTCAACATCTATTACCAGATCAGTTAAATTTAATGAGTAATTTTGGTTTTTATGTGTTAAAAATGTTTTGTTTAAATAGAGAAGGAATAGAAGCAGAACAAGAAATAGCATTTATAAAAAATTTAAAATTTATAAATAATAAAGAAATGTTTTTAAAACATGTTTTATTTAGTGCAATTGCTAGACAGAAAAATTATATAAGATATTTATGTAGAGTTCTTGGGGATAAGTTTTTAACACAAGAAGAATTGGAACATATTATCAAAATATTTAATTTTGCTCCTGTACCTTACGACTTTGTTATGCCAACTGATAATATGGCCGAAAAGGGATATTAAAAAAAGTATGTTTAATAAAAATATAATACTTACACGTGTTGCTTGTCTGGGAAATTTTACTTTACAGAATTTAAAGTGTAAAAATTCTGTTATAATTAATCATCAAAAAAATCGTGTTGATTATGCACTTGCAATGCATAAATTCCCAAAATTTAAAATTAATTTATCTGAGATTAAAGATTTGGCATCAAGTAAGTTTGTTTATGAATTATTTATTCAAGAAGAGAGAGATATTTTTAATTATAATAAACCCTGTATGTTGATTATGGATTCATTTTCTGAATTAACAGATAAAATGTTTGTTAATAAAGTTACTGGATCTTGTATATTAGGGCATTGGAAAGATATAAAACATACTGATGAATTTAATAAACTTTATGAATATAAAGGATTATTGGATATATCAAAAATTAAAATGTACTACGATAAATTTTTTAATCAGTTTATAAAAATATATGGAAGTATCCCAATTATTTTTTTAAATTTTCCAACAAATTTAGATAACAGAAAAGAATATAAAGCGCGGGGGGGGGAGATTGCTTCTGCAATTTTAGATTTATCTAAAACAAAATATAAAAATATTATTCCAATAAATGCTGATCTGGTTGAACCAAACCCTGATGATTCTGCCGTTTATCATTTTTCAGATAGAACATATAGATTACTCGCCTATAAAATAGGTAACTTGAATTTAAAGAATATTAATTATAGACTTCCATGGAAGCTGAGAATTAAGTTATTCTTGACTTGTTTTATACCTTTTTATAATTTAAGAAGAAATATTATAAACAATTTATGGAAAGATGTTTTAAATGTATAAGCCAATTATTAGAAATAAGAAATTTATTACATATGATGAAAAACCTGTCTATTCGGATGACTACCATGCATCATCGGATGATTTGAAAAATCCAGTTTGCCTTGCAATTGTAATGCAGGGACAAATAAAGTTACAAAATGATTTTACATACGAAACATTAAAATTGTATAAAAAGACATTTAAAGATTGCCCATTAATATTATCAACCTGGAAAACAGAAGATCAAAAAGCAATAGAGAAAATTAAATCTTTGGGTGTAGATGTTATTTTAAATGATGATCCATCGGTCAAAGATTTTGCAAATATTAATAGACAGATTTTTTCAACACAACAGGGTTTATCATTTGCAAAAACAAAATGTGTTGATTATGTTATTAAAACCCGTACGGATCAAAGGCTGTATGAAACAAATATTCCAGAATATTTATTCAATGTTTTAAAAACATTTCCAGCATATGATGGTAACGTACAAAAATCTCGTTTAATAACAATATCTTTTAATACTTTTAAATATCGTCTTTATGATATTAATGATATGTTTTTATTCGGCCATATTGATGAAGTGATTAAATTTTGGAGTTGTGAATTTGAAACAAGAACAGAAATTCCGAAATTTGATAATTTATTAGAATATTGTAAATGGCGCCCAAGTGAGATTTATTTTACAACAGAATATTTAAAAAAACTTGGTTATAAATATGATTGGACATTGAAAGACAGTTGGAATGCGTATGCACGTTATTTTTGTGTTATAGATTCAGAATCTGTTGGTTTTTATTGGCCAAAATATTTTAACTTTACAAATTATTGGCGTAATTTTTTGGGTGCAAATCCCGAATTAGAAGAATTAACATTCAAGGAATGGTTGAATTTATATGCTGGCATTGATAATAAAATCAATATTGCAGATAAATCATTGGTAGATGGTTTTGAGAATAATTCAACATTAAAACTTAATAATGATTATTTTATAATGTAAATTATTGTTAATTGTTGTTATGTTTTTGTTTTGATTTGTATTCGTGTATTGTCCTTCGATCCCAGTTTACATTATGTTTGACTTCTCGTAAATTCGGACCGGATCCAACAATTATGGAATTTTGATTGTTAAATTGCCCAGATATAATTGATTTTGCCCCAACAATACAATTTGATGCTATTTGGGAATCTTTAAGTATCGTGACACCGTATCCTATCCATACGTGATCTCCGATAACTATACCTTCCTTGCTGGGTTCGTTTATGATGTTGTCATTTTCATCAATGATCACATGAGTATCAGCCGCCCAAACACTGATATCTCCAGAAAAGGCACAATCTTTGCCTATTTTAATTGATGAACTTTCTCCAGTTAAAATTGTTGACCAAAATGTTGAATATTCGTCTATATACACCTTTTGTGCGATTCCACGAATTGCAAGTGATCCTACAGAAATTTTTTTCAAAACAAAATTGCACCCATCTTGCATGTATATATCCAATCCATCTCCCCAAAAATTA
This sequence comes from uncultured Alphaproteobacteria bacterium, assembly GCA_963541805.1. Lineage (GTDB taxonomy): Bacteria > Pseudomonadota > Alphaproteobacteria > Rs-D84 > CASDRH01 > CAUTVF01. The sequence continues at coordinate 486 of CAUTVF010000025.1, read as the reverse complement.
CATGGCTCCCATATTTCCAAACAATTATCGTTTCCCATAAATTGGATTTTAACTTTTTTAATATATGGTGGATTTATTACGACTTTACCATTTTCTTGTATTACTTTGATACAGTTTCTTTTACCCCCCCCCTCATCATAATTTATTTTTTTTGTTTTTTTTAATATGTTTAGCATACACAATCCTCAGAAGAAATATCATACTATAACTGATTCAAACATTTTAAAATTAAATTGTAAATCCCAAAAGGTAAAAAATATATTGTCTAACAATAATATTTTTGTTAGTGTCATTGCGGAATTAAGAAATGAATTTATTTAGTTTTTTAAAAAAAAATACAAATTACTACGATCATGTTATATCCCTTGGTTATAACTGTGAAGTGTCTTTTCAATTTTTTAAAAAATATGGTTTTGTTGAAAGTTCCCTTTTTGCATGGGTTAATACGTTAAATATTGAAAATATAATTTATGCAATAAATCATTT
>CAUTVF010000024.1:0-13019 GCA_963541805.1 uncultured Alphaproteobacteria bacterium | reverse complement strand
CCCCCCCCCCCCACCAACCCCCCCCCCACCCCCCCCACCACCACACCCCAACCCACACACACCCAACACCACCCACTTCATATAAATGATACGGCGACCACCGAGATCTACACAGGCGAAGACACTCTTTCCCTACACGACGCTCTTCCGATCATTTTTTGATTTTTAATACGATTTTTATTTTAGTGAGGATTTCAAAATTTTACAATTTTTACATCTAAATGTTATAAGTGTATATTTTTGATTTTTAAATGGATATTTTTAGTTTTTTTGAATTAAAATAACGAATTTTAACCGAAGTTTTGAAATCGTAATTTTAAAGCACTATACCAGAAAATTTTATTTTATTATATAAATTTATATAATAAAATAAATTTAATTTCCGGTCGCCTTCAAAAAATTAGCCTTATGGCTTAGAAGTTTGAATTATTGATTTTTTAAAAATTTTTAAATTATAAAGAGTTTTTAAATTTTGAGTTAATATAGAGTCTATAATTTTCAGATTCTTTATAAATCTTAATTGAATTCTTAAAAATTATTTTAGTAAGTTCACATACTGATTCTGATGGAATCGATTGTTTAAAATTCCCGTTTTGGAGTTGAGAATAGACACACCCGGTATTACAGAAATCAAAAAGCTCACAATTTTGGCATTTTTCGAAATTTTTTGGATTTAGGATTCCGGATTCTAAAAATTTGATATTTTCAAAATTGAAAGTTCCATTATAAATTTCAAATTTTGAATTGGATCTAAATCTTTCACACGGATATATTTTTCCATCTGTTGTATAAACAAATCCCGAGTTTCCAGCAAAACACGATTTATTGCGCTTTCCGAATTTATTTGCAGCAAGTATATCCATATTGCATAGATCAAAAAAGCCAACGGATACTATTTTACTCATTTTTGTGAAATCGTTTTGTGAAATTGAATTGCAGTAAAATATTATGATATCGGCTAATGTTGAAATTTGTTTGGAAGCGATTTCAATATTCGATTTAGTATAAATTGGATCCCTAACAATTGTAAAATCGGGTGTATTATAACCTTGTGATTTAAAAAACATAAAATTATCAACTAAATTATCAAATTTCGAAATTGTTACTTTTACCGATTTTGTAATCTGCTTAATAAGCGGCATAACCTTTAAATATTTTTCAAAGCTTGATTTTCCATTAGCTAAAGGTCTAAAATTCGAATTAAGGCCATCAAAACTCCACGAAATTCCGCATTTATAGACTTTTAAAAAATCGATTCTTTGTTGAGTTAATAGAAGTCCATTGGTAATCAAAACAATTGATTTACACCTTGGGTCGGCTTTAAATTTTGGTAAAGTATATTCAATAATTTCCCAATTAGTTGTCGGCTCTCCACCAAAATATGAAATATGATAGCAATCACATTTATAAATTTCTAATGTTCTCGGTAAAATATCAAAGAATTTATCAGCGACTTCAATTGTCATAGCGGACGGATTATGATTAGAATAGCAATACTTGCAAGCTAAATTACATCCAGTAGAAGTCGAGAATTCGATTGTTAGTTTTTTCATTTAATATTTTATTATTAAGCTTTTAAAATATTAAGCTTTTAAATATTTAGCTTTATAAAAATAATTGCGGAATTCATCAGATATTTTTAAAATTTCAAAAACTGTTTGATATTCATTTTCAACATTTTTAAGTCTTATTGATTTTGAATCCAAAATAACAAAAAATGAATTTCCAAATATAAATTTAAATATGTCGGTATCAAAATCACAATTACTTTTAAAAACTCCGGAATCATAATATTTTGAATTAAAATGTTTTCGGATTTCGTTCTCAATTTCAATTGAATATGTATTAATAAAGGTTTTTGCGGTTATTTCAGATTTTGAATTAATATCATAGAAAAAAGAAACTTTTTGTATTTCATCAACAAAATCTTTTAAAAAATCATTATAATTTATATCCATATTTAAACCTTGATTTTTACATATCCATTTTTTGGAGCTTCAATTACAACACCAAGAAATTCGTGACTTCCAAGCTCGTAAATATCCGCAGTTCCTGGAGTTTGATGCGACGCATAAAGTTTTTGACCTAATTTAACATTTTTTACAGACGGATCAAGCTTTACTAAAACTTGCCCTTTTAGTGCAATACAAACATTTCCATTACCTTCGTTTAAAACGAATCCTGGGTTTTTTGAAACGACACCAATTAGGCTTTCTGAGTCAGAATTAAAAATTGAGATTCCATTTGATCCAATTCCAAGAACTGTTCCAGGAGAATATTCTGCATCAGCAGTGTAGAATTCAGCTAAGTCCGCATATTTTGCCATACTTGCTGTTCCAATAAAATTTGTAGAATATATATTTGCCCATTTTGCAGTTGGAGATCCCAAACTAAATGTATCGTCTTTGCTTGGAGTGTCATTTGCAGTTCGCCTCAAGAAATCGGTTGAATCGAGTCCATCGAGCATATCCGCATTTAAATCCTTGTTATTTTTATTAATAATATTAACAATATTTTCGGGTGTAAATTGTTTATCGGTTATAACTTTACTATAATGAGTATCTCCGATATAAGTAGCAACAACACCAGCATCCTTTTTTGCAACTTCGAGTAATTTTTTGAGAAATTCTGAATTCCAAAATTCCAATGATATTTTATTATCAGTATCCGCTCTTAATTTTTCAAGCTCAGTTCTAAGACCCTTAATACTATCAATTCCAAGACTATCAAGTGTTTTTTTGTTTTTCTTTATAAAATCAACAATTTCTTGAAGTTCGTCTAAATTTAAATCATCGGATTTCAATATTTTTTGAATTGATTTTATTAAATTATTGAGAACCCTACCTTGATTTGCTGATAATGGATAAATTCTTGAATTTGAATCTAAATTATCAATAACTTTATCAGAAGTTATTGCTTGACTTACAAAACTATTAAATGTTTGAAGCGGAGTGAAATATGAACTATCAAAACCATCGAGAGTATCGGCATTTTTGACTTTTTCGTTATCAAACCAATATCGAAGTCGAGTTTCCAAATATTTTACATTTACTGGGTGAAAATCAATACCTGGCTCCTTGCCAAATATTTGGCCTGGATCATATGGAGTTGAATCATCTTTTGCAATATATCTGCCAGCATAAAATTCAGTTAAATCAGAATCAACAATTGGCTTCCAATATTTTGATTTATTTGATGGAGTTTCCGCAATGCACGGAAGTTGGCACTCATAATTAATTCCATTATAATTTGCAATTTCTCCAACTTCATAAGACTCTTGTGGATACCAGTCAAGTGCCTGTTGACGACCCTGGATTCTCCACATATTGTAGAGATCGTCAAGTTCTCTTTTTACTCTATCCGAATGTAAATTAAAGGATCTTTCTGTCGGAACTTGACCTTGTTTTATCGCATAATCAGCAAAAAATAATTTTCTTAAAATATGTGGGAATCTCATTTAAATATCACTTTTCCATTTTTTATTATTTATTAAATGATTAAATTATTAAATTATTAAATTTTAAAATATTATTAATCCAAAGTATAAGTTTCTTTTGTATTATTAATTTCTTTTAATTTAATTGTTAAAATTCCATTTTCAAATGATTTAAATTCAACTGAATTTTTAGCATATGGTAAATCAATTATAAGATGATATGGATTACACTCGTATTTTTCAAATTTTCCAACAATTTCATTAATTTCCGCACAAATAGTTAATTTATTTGAATCAATTGAAAACTCAATATCATCTTTTTGGAATCCTGGTAAACTGACATATACAGTAGTATTTGATTCTTTTGTTTCTACAACATATTTCTTTTGAGGAATTTCTCCGCCAGTTCTAACAACATATGATTTAAAATCATATGGATTTGATTCTCCAAAAATAGCATCGAATAGTGATTCTTTCATTGTTTAAATCCTTTTTTATTTTGATTATATGCTAAAATTGTTTAATTTTTTTAAAATTATGAATTTAAATATATAGAAGCCAAAATCTGCAAAATTCCTTCACAAAAAGTCTTATCAATATTTTCAGTTATTAAGTTCGAATCAGAATCTTTAAAAGCTTTAATATTTTTAACCTTTATAATTTCAAGTGCTTTTGAAGTAAAATTCAAATATTTTAGTGGATCAATAGTTGTTTCGGATTTTTTACAATATTTCAAAATATTGCAGACTGCATTTCTTGACTCTTTTGTAAAGCCGCCGATATTATGAGTCTCAGTTACAAATATTTTTTTTAATACAAAATAATCAAAATCAATCGGTCTAAAATTAATTTCACCATTAACATATATATCTGAATGTGCTAAAACAAGAACAGAATCTTTGTAATTTTGTGCAATATATTCAATTAGCCGAATTGTTGGCATAAAATCTAAATCGGATTTATAAATAAATTCTTTGATTTTATCCATATTTTCTTGAATATTATTAGTTAAAATTCTCATTTGAAGTCCTAATATTTTACTAATTTTAAATCAATATAATTTTGTGCCATTTTGAATACTTCATTAAATATTTCAGCATTGTTTTCAATTTGGGATTCATAAAAATCAATGAATTCCCAAATTGGAAGTTTCTTATTTTTTGACCTTTTAATACCTAAAAAGATCATATCCTTTTTTGTTTTTATAAATGCGGTTTTGATCATTTATCTACCATTTTGTCTCAATGTATCAATTCCGCGTTTTACTGCTCCAAGCATTTTACCAAGAACTCCGGATCCGGATCTTCGGTAATCATCTTTTTTTGATTTATCGCGAATTTCTCGTTTTTGATCCTTTAATTTATCAATATTTGCTTCTAAATCTTCAATTTTTCTTTGGAGTCTAATATCAACTTTTTCAATTTCGTCTTTTTTATCGTCCTCCAAATCCGAAATTTGTTTTTGAACATTATCCGCTTCATTTGTTGGCTTCGTCTCGACTTTTTTTGATTTATTTTCTTTTGATTTTTTAGCTTCTGCTTCTTTATTTTTTCTTTGTTCCTCTTTTTTTTGAGCTACTTTTTTATCCTCATCCCTTTTTTGCACTGCTTCTATTTTTTTATCAAAAGCATCGCGAATCTTTCGTTTTTCTGCTTTTGCATCATCTTTTACTTTGTCAATATCTTTTTGAATAACTTCTATTTTTTTATTGATATTATTGATTTTTCCCGATTTAGTAAAAGCAAATTCAACAAGTTCAACGGCTTCGCGCAATTTGCGTTTCGCATACATTCGCTGATATTTTGATATTTTTGATTTATTTTTTTGAGCGTATTTTTTTGCATATATTGCTGCTTTTCTTTTCTTTTGTCTACCTGACGCACTCATTCGATCTCTTGCGCGGATTTTCGCATCCCTTTTCCCTTGAGAAGAATTGCGAATCCTGCGAAGTTTTCGAATATGACTAATATCCGGAACAGACTCTGTTAATTCAGGCTCAGAATCAATGGAATATAAATCTTTTAAATCAAATAACAAATTAAAAAGATCAATTCTGAAGTCCTCAAATTCGTCATCCTCGAGTTCACTTATAAAATCCTTATAATCAAATGTTTCTGGTAATTCAAATATTTCATAATCCTTGTTAAAATCAGTAATAAAAGTCATTATTGATTGTTTAATTTCCGGACTTTGATCATCAATCATTTCAATAACGAAATCTCGATCTTTAAAAATATCCTCATCGCCACAAAGTGAATCAACTGCAGCAGCTAGTGCAGAATCTGATAAATCGATTTCATCGAAATCTTCGTCAAATTCTAAATCCTTGAATCTAATTACATTTGGAACAGTTGCAATATCTCCGGCATCTGATTCAGAAACTTCCGAACTTTTAGCAATTAAAATTTTCATAATTTTTGCAGAATCCAAATCTTCAGAAACTGATTCTTTGGAATCTAAAAAATCATATGAAACTTTTAAATTGTCTAATTTTGCGGCAACTTTTTCAGGATCTATTGTTTTAATATCGACATATATTCCATCCGGGAATTCCTCAAATTCAGAATCTCCCAAAAGTTTTAAAACTTCCTTATGTTTTGTATCGTCTGTTTTTGTTGTTGAATTATCCGTTTCTGTTTTTATTTCGTGCTCAGAAATTGAATTCATATAGTTTTCATATAATTTCATTCTTAAAAGTCCTCAATTTTATATATTTTCATTTCATATAGCTTCATTATTTTTAGCCTTTACCTTACTTGCTTTATTTTGCATTCTTAATTTTTAATAATAAATTATAATTATATTCAGACCAATTTTTAAAATAAACCCAATTTTGAGCCATTATTTTTGCATCCGAATCTGATATAAAATATCCACTATGCTTATTAAATTTAACATATTTTAATTCATATGGATTTGCAACGGGTTTTGGCTGAATTTGAATATCTTTATAAATGTTATTATAGACTGGCTTTGTTGAGCATCCTGCTAAAAATAAGGCAATAAAAAGAACTTTCCACATATTAGAATCCTATTCTACCAATTGCTGAAGGAACACCAGATTTTGTATCAACATCCGAAAATTCTACTTCTGCAGGTATTTTAACTGTTTTTGTCTTTACAATTGGCTTTTCAAGCAAATCCAAATCTTTTTTATTTGCTTCGAGTTGCGAAATTTTAAGATCCATTGCTTCTTTTGTAATTTGAAGAGTTGATTTGGTAACGGTTAAATCCGATTCCAAAACGCCGACTTTTTCCTCAAGATTATTTGACTTCCAATAAAGATATCCATTAGTAATTAGCAAAAGTGCAATTATTGCTCCTGCTCCATAAAGCAAAAATTTATTAAGTATCATTTTAAAAATTGACCTTTTTCTATTATTTATTATTTTTTTAATTATAATATATAATTAAAATTAAAATTTAATCTTTAAAATTAGCTAGATTTCAATTTGAGATTCAATAATTTTAAATCCCTCCGGCTTATATGAATCTCGAATTCTTTCATTTATATATTTTTTAAAAAATCCAGTTAAATCACCAAAATCATAAACTTTTGAAATATCCTTAGAATTGTGGAGTCTTATAATTCTGCCAATACTTTGAGTAATTGTTATATATGATTTTGTTGGAGAGGCTAAAACAATATTTTTAAGTGATTTAATATTTACTCCAGTTGAAAGGCAGGCAAAATTTGCGACCAATATTGAATTAGAATCTGATTCCAATATTTTTCGAATTCTTTCGCGGATTTCGCCATCAATTGATCCATTAATAAAATAAATTTTTGATTTTGTTTGAAAATCAAAATTTTTATGAGAATTTTTTAAATCGAATTCAATATTTCTAAGTCTTAATAATTTATGAAACATATTTAAACCGTGTTCAGTTCTTTGAAATAATAAAACAGTATTTCCATTTAATTTATTAACAAAATTAGTAATTAAATAATTTCTCGGCTCATACTTAGTTAATTCAGATAGTTGTCCTTGAAAATTATCTGATTCACAAGCAAATGATTTGTATTTTATTTTAATAATATTGACTTCTATTTCAGTCCCGAGATTTGAATCAATTAATTCTCTCGAACTAATATACGTTTTTGGTAATCCAAAATTTCCGATTAATTTCATTTTATCAATTGTTTCTTTTGGAATTGTTCCAGTAAGTCCGATTCTATATTTCGCATTTTCACAATGCTCAAGTATTTTTCTAAGTTCGTTTGCTTTTGATTTATGACACTCATCCACAATTACAAAATCAAAATCTTTAAGAAATTCTAAATCTTTTGTTTTAAATTTTGTTATTTTTTTACACGATTGCCAAGTTGATATTGTGAGAGACTTATTAAATAATTTTTGATTATTTTTTCCTCCAACAAGTTCCGTATCCACATCAAATCCATAAGATTCAAAATCTGATTTAAGTTGGGTAGTTAGCATTATATTTGGAACAATAATTATTCCTCGATATCCTAAACTTAATAAGATTTTTGAAATTAATGAAATTATGTATGATTTACCCGACCCAGTTGCTGCTTTTATAAGAAGTCTTTTATAGTATAGTGCATCGCAAACTGCGAGTTTTTGGTATTTATATGGATCAAATGATTTAATTTTAGAAATTATTTTTAATATTTTTTTATAAAATGTAATACTTCTTTTTGGCTTTTCATAAAGATTTAAAAATTCTAAAAATCCAGACGGAACTATAAATCCATTACCATATTTGTAATATAGGGCTTCTTTGCAGTCTGCTCTTGCTTGTCCCATTCTTACACGCATTTGGTAATATGGATTAAATTTTAAAACCGGATTAAAAACAATTAGTGCTTTTTCAGTTTCTGGATCTAAAGTTTCAAAATAATAAAAAGATTCGTTTATTTTTTCCATTTAAAAATTAGCAAATTCCAAATATTTTAAAAATAATAAACAAAATTATAAAAATAAACATTAAATCAAAAGTATCAATTTCAAAAAACATTATAAATCCTTTTAAAAATAATATTTAATTATTAAAAATAACCAAACTAAAAGCAAAAAAGCAATAAAAATATCAATCATTTTAGATTTCCTGATTTAACAACTTTTTATTAAATTCAATAGCTTCCTGGACTTCCGAAATTCTATAAATATCGCGATTTTCAATAGGTTCATTAAGCAAACTAACAAGCAATCTTTGTCCTGCTTTTATTTTTGCTTCAAAATAGTTCTTTGGATTTGGAAGCGTTTTTAAATCAATACCATATAAATACTCAGTTGTTTTCATTTTTGAAATCCTTTTAAAATATTATAACATATTAAAGTTTAAAAACTCTTTCTGCAAATTCAGTAATCGGGCCTCTTACTACTTTCGTCAAATTACACGCAAATAAGTTAACTTCCGGATTTTCTAATTTTGCAGCATTTAGTAAACAAGTTAACCCATTTATAAATTTATTAATATAAGGATTGTCAATCTGATTATTAGACCCAATAACAATTAATTTGCAATTTTTATCAAGTCTCGAAATTGCAGTAACTGAGGACTTTTTTGAAAAATTTTGATATTCATCCATAATTAGAAGAGCGTCTGATATTGTTCTACCTCTCAATTCACCATTCCACATTGTTTCAATTTTATTTTTTTTTTGAAGTTCCTTTGCTTTTTCTTCAATTTTTGATTCATCAATATGATCTTTTATTGCTTTATTTGAATTCGATTTTTTTAGCTGCTCTTTGGCAATAAATCGAAGGGTATCAAATAAAGGATGATTATAGACTGCAAACTTTTCCTCTAGCCCAGGTAGATAGCCCACATCCTCGCCAGGTGAAACCGATTCAATCGAATTTCTTATATAAACAATTTTATTATATTTTTTATCTTTAACTAGTTTCATAGCATTTGATATTGAAACAACAGTTTTTCCAGATCCTGCAAGTGAATTAACTACTATAATATTTGTAAAATCACTTAAAATTGCATCGCTCATAATTTTTTGACCTAAATTAATTGGCTTTATATCCTGCTTTTCAATTTTTGTAAAATCAAGTAAATATAATTTCTTATTATAAACTTGATAAACTTTTGATTGTCCAGTCGGATAATTAACAAAATATGAAAAGTTTTCGACTTTATAATCTGGGTCAATTATTTCAACTTCGGTTCCGTTATCAATTTCACCAGAATCATTTAAAAAAATATCAGGGACATCAGAAATATCAAAATTTTTTAAGAATTCAAAAGAGTTTGTTTCATAATTGCCTTTTAGAGTCTGCGCGTCAATGGATTCGCAAATTGCACGAAGTCTGCACATAGTGTCTAGCGAGACCAATATGCCGGATTCGTAATATTTGCAACATTCAATAATTTTGCGGTCTGCTAAAATTGCTGGTGATTTTGCATATTTTGAATCCGCGGCATATTCAGATTTTGAAAATAATTCTAATTTTATTGATTTATTTGAAAGTTTTGTAATTGTAATATCATTATTTGTTTCAACAGAATCAATTGATAACGAATCCAAAAATCTTGCAAACTCACGGGCTCTGTATCCAAGTTCATCAAGTCCTGATTTTTTAGAATCAACTTCATCAATTACTGTATCACAAATAACAATTTTATTTTCGGAATTATATAATTTAAATAAGTTTTCGAGGGAATCCAGAATTATGTTTGTATCAATTATGTATGTTTTCATTTTAAATCTTTAATTTTTAATTTTTAATTTTGAAATCCTTCGGATTAATTGTCCGATATTTCAAAAAATTAGTAAGTAAGAAAGCCAAACCCATTGGCCTTCATATTCGCAGCCCACACATCATAACTATCTGTTTTTGATCCGTCTATTAATGTTCCTCCATTTTGTGTTACATAAAGCTTACAAAAATAAGCAGGACTAAAGCTTGGATATGCATTAAAATAATATATTTTACTTTCTGATTTTTTAATTTTTTTCGGTTTAAATCCCGGTTTTGGCTCATCGGGAACGTATTCATATATATAATTAACTGTAATATTTAAATGAAAAGAAACGTAAAGTCCATCGTGCTTCATACCTCTGATGCCTTTGGAATGATACGATTTTCCAGTATAATGCATAAGTTGTTTTACAAAATCCTCGAGTGTGAGTCTAACTAGCGGAGATTCATTTAAAAATCTCCATTCATTTCCCTCAAGTTTGAATCCGGGTCTTACATAAGATTTTGCAATTGAATGATATAAATCGGCAAGTTCAGTATGTCCTTCAAATCTAAAGCTTGTTGAATTATTTGAAGTCGAAACGCCTTTTGGAAGTTCGGAACCTTCTATTGATATTGATTCAAAAGTTTCAAATTTATCAAATTGCCATTCAACGAATCTTGAGATCCAAGCTCCGTCTGCGTAATCATCGAGTTTATTTGTTATAAATCTCATTTTTGAATATTTATATATTTTTTAAAAATTCAAAATATTACATTTTTAAATTATTAAAATTTAAGATCCAGCGATAACATTTCCAGATCCTTCGGCAACAACATCACCACAATTTATAGCGGAAGTAACATACCCAATTTGCATTGAATTAACCATTACAGTTGGATATCCGAGCGATATTGCTCTGCCTGGATGACAAATTACAGTTTTTCCGCATTTACAACAATGTGTGACTAAAGTATCGCCGACTCGAGCGGTTCCTTTTGAATTTGTCAAAACATTTGATGATGCGGAATTTATTGCAGTCGGATTCCAACAGCAGCAGCCACAATGACCTGCTGACATATCTCCAAGGCGAGAAACTGGAGGCATTTTGAACCTTTTAAAATTATTTATTAATAATATAAATTACCAATAATTTCTGCTTCATTTGAATCCAAAAAATCCTGACTTAATTCACTAAAGTCATTTTTACCAACTGAATTTAAAAGCCAAACATTTCCACTATATTTTTTAATTTCGTATTTTTTACCATCTTTTGCTTTGACAATATCACCATCAAAAACAAGGGTGTCAAAAGCATCAATAAATCCGGAGGATTCAATGAATTTGTAATTTGGATTTTTGATTGAAATATCATCGATGGATTCGTTTACCAAATCAACAGAAGTTGCAACTGTTACTTTATTTGTTTTAAGATTTATAATCTTATATTTTTGTAAAAGCATTTCGAAGCTCCTTTTTTATTTGTATTATATAATATTGTAACTGAATTTACACGTAATCTAAAACGGAGATTTGAAATTGGATTTTTAGGTAGACGTAGTGCATCTAAGATTTAGTTTGATCCCTTTTGAATATTTATTATTTTACCATTTTAAAGTTTCAAAATTTTACTAATTTTATGCTTATGCATTATAAAAGTTAATTTTTTGAATTTTTAATCGAGATTTTATAAAATCAAAAAATTACAAAATTTACATCCAAATGTTGTAAGTGTATGTTTTTGAAATTTTTAAATGGAGATTTTTGATTTTTAAATGAATTTTGAATTATAACGATTTTTAACCGAAGGTTTAGATTCGTAATTTTTGGAGCACTATACCAGATTTTTTTGTTTTTATTATATAATATATAATAAAATAAATTTAATTTCCGGTTGGCTTCAAAAATTTAGCCGTAGGCTTAGATCTTGAAATTAACAAACAAAATCAAGGTCAAATTGTTTTTGAAGTAAATTACATTTAGTGGAGCATAATTTGCAGCATTCGTATTGTTTTGCGAGAATTTCGGATACATTTAAATTATTAAATTCGTTTGGATGATATTCTACAAGAGAATAACAAAGGCCAAGATTTCCAAATTGATCAATGTAAATTTTATGCCAATCCAAACATTTGCATTTAATTTCTAAATTTGAATCATTTCGCAGCGAATCAAATATTTTTTTATATAATGCATCTTTTACCGGTTTTGTAAATCTCGGTCTCAATGTATTATTATACCAGCGATCTCCCTCAGATTCAACCCAAATTGCTTTTGAAAATCCAAGTGATTTCCATTTATCGGATTTCCAATCATCAAGATTATACGTAAATCTAATATATTGCAAAATATCAATTGGCTTTTGATTTCTTAGGGCTTCTGCATTTTTAAGAATATTTTCGAGTTTTGATCCAATACGGTAAGTTTCGTGGAGTTTTTGAGTAGTTCCGCATATTGTAAACATACAAAAATCATTGAGGTCTAATATTGATCCGATATTTGAAAATAGATCAATATCGAGTATGCTTGCATTAGTAAATAATTGGACTTGAATATTACGATTTTTAAGGTATGTCAAAAAGTCCAAAAAATCGGGATATAATGTAGGTTCTGAAACTTGTCCGGCGAGCATACATTTTTCAAGATTTTTAAATTGATTTAATTGATCGATTATTTCGTTCAACGGCCGAATATTCATTTTTTTAAGGTGTTGCGAATGTAGATAATTTCGCGAACAGCGATCACATCTAAGATTGCAAACGCCAGTTAAATCAATTTCAAATTCAGTAAAATAATCAAAGTCTAAAATCATTGTAAGAAGTTTCTAATTTGAATTTTTAAATATTTATGATTTTAATTTAATACGATTTTTAACCGAAGGTTTAGATTCGTAATTTTTAGAGCACCATACCAGATTTTTTTG
>CAUTVF010000023.1:0-13327 GCA_963541805.1 uncultured Alphaproteobacteria bacterium | reverse complement strand
AATTAAAAAAATAATTAATAAATCAAAAGATCGGCACAGATTATCAATTGTACAAGAAATACAGCAAAAAATTGAAACAGCAAGATATAGAATTGTCAAACATATTCAAAATGTGGCCCCTAAAAATATAATCGGGATAATAGTTGCCCTTTCAACAGGAGATCGCAATTTGATAAGTAAAAAAATACAAAACAATTACAGATATTCCGGTATATCACATTTACTTGCAATTTCTGGGTTTCATATGGCAATTATTGCAGGATTAATTTTTACGGTTATCAGATTTATATTTACATTAATTTATCCAATATCAAACCGTTATGATACAAAAAAATTAACATATCCAATTGTAATTTTTATTTTAACAATTTATTTGTTTCTTTCAGGCGCAAAAATATCAACGCAGCGCGCATATATAATGACAGTTTCATACATAATTGCATTGATGCTTGGAAAATCCCCGATATCGATTCGTTTATTATTATTTGCAGGTTTTATTATTTTATTGATCTCTCCAGAGTCAGTTGTAGATAGCGGATTTGTTTTATCGTTTATATCCGTTATGGCATTAATTACAGTTTTTTCAAATCTAACCGTTAAAAACTTTTTAATAAAACTACAAAATAAATCATATCTACACCATTTTATATTTGTTATATTTTTATCAAGTGTAACTGCAAATGTGGCAACCAGTATTCCTGTATTGTACTATTTCGGGGAATATTCAATCATATCACTTTTAACAAATATTATTACAATACCAATTTTTACATTTGCAATTATGCCATTGATATTATTGTTTTTAACAATTAGTCAGATCACAGATATATTTAATTTTATTCTTATAAATTTATTAAATATTAGTGTCAGTACAATAAATAATTGTGCAGAATTCATGGCAAATAACTTTAAAAGCATTACTGTTACAAATATTTCAAATTCGGCAATGGGATTATTTATTTTAGGTGTTGTTATTTTTGCTATTATTAAAAAAGATAAATTTGTTGGATTGGTCATAATGTTCATTGCTGTTTTATCAATTATATTACAAAAAAATCTCCAAAATTCTGATATAGTTATTATTAATAAAAAGGGAGACGTAATAATTAAAGAATCTAAAACAAAGCACATATCAACATTTAATATTTTTACACAAAAAAGACAAAGCCATTGGAAAAGTTACTATAAGCATAATAAAATATCAAAACGATTTGGAATACCCACAAAATCGATATATGAAATAGATTATAATATAATTGATCAATATAACTTTGGGGATTCGGTAATAACTTTCACACAAAAGCAATTACACAAAGAAAAAATTCCATGTTTTGAAATATTTCGTTTTAAGACAAGGATGACAACAGAATACTGCCTAACCAAAGCAGTTGCAGAAATTTTGTTTACAAAAAAAGATTTTACAATTAATTACAGCACAGATTAAATATTATTTAATCAATTTTTCAATATTTGCCAAATCTTCTGCGTTTAACTCCAAAGAGTCGCCGTCTAAATCTATTGGACAATTATGTTTTTTATCCATAATTTTTTCCATTTTTTCAATTGCGGCTTCACTTGGCATTTCAAAAACTGCTGCGTATTCTTCGGCTAAACGCTCTAGCGCAGATTCGTATATTTGGCGTTCTGAAAAAGATTGCTCCGATCTGATTTTTGATCTGCAATGTAAATCACGCACCACCTCCGCAATTTCAAGAGGACTGCCAGAATTAATCTTTTTTTCATATTCCGCGGCACGACGCGACCACATCATACGTTTAATCTTTGGTGGAGTTTTAATTAAATTAATTGCAGATTTCATTTCTTTTTCTGTCGATATTTTTCGAAGTCCTGAGATTTCAATTTTATTGACCGGAATTCTAAGCGTCATCCGCGTTTTATCAAATGTTATTACAACAAATTCAATAACTTGATCACCATATTTCTGTTTTGTCATTTCTTTAACAACACCCATCCCATGGGTCGGATAAATAACAAAATCACCAATTGCAAAATCTTTTTTAATCATATTTAAATTTCCCATCGTTTCTATTGTCAAAAAATCACACAATAACTTAACTATTGCCTAACTTAACATTGAAAATAATCAATAGATTTTATATACTTACATAAAGCGAAACTTGAGAACAATAGAAAAATCACAAGTTTTTAACGGCGTTATTATACAAAATTATAATTCCTTTTGCAAAGGTTTATTATTTTGATAAATTAGGTCAGGAAATGATAATTTTTATTATATTTTTAGCATTTATACAAGCATTAACTGAATTTTTACCAGTCAGCTCATCTGCACATATTTTATTAATATCCAAAGTAATTAATGTCGATTTATTAACAAAAAACAATGACATTATAACAATCGCTCTTCATATTGGGTCCTTGGCCGCTGTTATGATTTTCTATCGAAAAGAAATTTTTAAAATGATTACTTTTAAAAATATTACTCTTTTAAAAAATATTGTTATATCTTTTATCCCCATCGTGTTGATTGGAATAATGATTACCGTTTTAAATATAAAATTACCAAAATCAAATATGTTAATGGGAACGATGCTTATATTTTTTGGTATTATTTTATATGTATCCGATAAATTTAAAAAACAAGAAAAATCCATTGAAAATATTAATTTTATGGATGCTTTATTTATTGGAATGTGTCAAGTATTGGCATTAATTCCAGGGGTTAGCAGATCTGGAATTACGATAACCGCCGGACGCATGATTGGTTTAAAAAGAAGCAGTTCAATAAAATATTCTTTACTATTATTAATACCAACAATCGGGGCATCTTCTATAGTGTTAATTTATAAATTGTATAAAAATACACTTTCTCCGATCGGGACAGATTTAAAATTATTCACAGTTATAGCAATAATTTTATCAACAATATTTTCATATTTCGTTTTAAAAATTTTTGTGAATATGTCAAAAAAGATAACATTTACACCTTTTGTCATCTACCGTATTTTAATCGGAATAATTATTTTAATCATATTTAATAAAGTATAATTTTATTTGAAAAAATATTATTATAATCTATAGTGGACCACTATGTACCGTATACTGATTTCTATAATAGTTTTTGGATCAATATCAATTTTATCTGCGTGTGGAATTCGTGGAAAAATTGCAACCCCACAAGATTCCCAGGTAAATCGGATCTATCCATACGAATAATATAAAATTACTTTGTTTTATTAAAAATCAAAAACTTGATAAACAGGTTTATTGATAATAATATAAATATTATGTCAGATAAAGAAATAGATAAAAATTTAATAAAAGATGATGTTATTATATCCGAAAATCCGGATGAATTAGATATCTCAGATGAAAATAATACCGAATTTAATGAAGAACAATCTGATTACAGTGCATCATATGTCCCTGCAGTACAGAATAAAAATGATTTGCTGTATTTTTTAAAACAAGTTAACAAATACCCAATTTTAACAGAAGAAGAAGAAAAAGATTTGGCACTGCGTTACTATAATAATGCTGACTTATCGGCAGCGCATACTTTGGTAACCTGCCATTTAAGAATGGTTGTAAAACTGGCGTATCAATATCGTGGTTATGGACTGCCGATTTCTGATATGATTTCAGAGGGATCAATCGGATTGATGAAAGCAGTTAAAAAATTTGATCCCAATAAGGGTTTTCGATTTTCAACATATGCTCTTTGGTGGATAAAAGCACAAATAAATGAATTTGTATTAAATTCTTGGTCAATTGTAAAAATAGGAACAACAGCAGCACAAAAAAAGTTATTTTTTAATCTTAGAAAATTAAAAGAAAAATTAAACATCTTAACTGATAGAGATTTGACAAATGATGAAACCAAATTAATTGCCAATGATTTAGGGGTGACATCATCGGAAGTAACCGATATGAATCAAAGAATGTCTGGGGGATATGATTTATCGTTAAATACAACATATGGCGACGATACAGGGACAGAACACATTGACAATTTGGCAAGTGAAGAATTGAATTCAGAAGAATTATTAATTAAAAATGATTATGAAAGTTTCAGTAAAAAAGTTATCATGGAAGCAATTGCAACACTTAAAGATCGAGAAAAAGAAATAATACAAGCAAGAAAACTAACAGATAAGCCAATGTTATTGGACGAATTGGGTGCAAAATATGGGATATCAAAAGAACGGGTTAGACAAATTGAAGAAAATGCACTTAAAAAAATAAAACAATATATTGAAAAGCAACACAAAAATTATTTAAACCATGGTTAGTACTTTTTCAGAATTCTTTATTGAAAAACCAATTGCCAAAGATAAAGAGAGGATATCAAAGGGGTTAATCTATCTGGCATCACGCTTTAAATCAATAATTCCAAAACATGATAAAACAAAATCGATCGATGGATTCGAATTAAAAGATGTCTGGAGTAGTATCGTTGAATCTGATATTTCTAAACTGTCATTTCCGATACGTATTACAAAAGATGGATGTTTAAATGTGGTTGTAAAAAATACGTCAATAATTCCATTTATACGGTATAATTCAGATAAAATTATCAAAGCTACAAATCTGTTTTTTGGGAAAGAAGTTATCAAAAAAATATCTATAAAAGATTTAAAAGAATAAAAAATAAAACTTAAATATTATCAAAAACTAAATTCAATAGGTTTAAATAACATACGCGCCCTTTTAACGCCCTCTATTTTATCAATTTCGTATATCCCTTGGTTTTCCATTAATATACCCTCGAAATTCGCCGTCATTGTGGTAGATGTAGGCTTAGTTGCATCATAAACCCATTTATTGGGAGCAACATTTGGCTTCCCATATTTTTCTAAAATACTATACCAAAAGGCGCGCCTGTTTTCTTCGCGTTCATATAAAAATTTTTTTTGATCTCCTTTAAGAGTCATCAAATCAATTTTATATTCAATCCTATAAACAATATTTTCTGTCAAAGGAGAAGTAAAAAGTAACTTAATCTTCTCTCCTGATTATGGTTTTATAAGCTTAATTTCCTTAAAATAATTTAATTTTTTCTTTTTTGCATAACCATTTACGCACGCCTCTAAGGCATCTAACTGAAATATCTTTTGTTTTCTGCAAATTATATCAAAATCGTATTTGACATATTCTGGAGTATCATTAATGATTTTATCAACAACATATCTCATTTCTTTTGCTATTTTGATTACAACTTTTGGAGGCATTCCAATACGGAAACCAGATATATCAAAATTTTTTATATCTTCAAATGTTCCTGTTGTAAGTGTTTCTTGCTTTACCTCATCAACATCTGTTTCTTCAATAAAATCTTCTTCCTCTTCTTCTTGGGAAAATGCAGGCCGGCCAAAATTAAAAAATAAAATAAAAACCAGCAAAAATGGATAAAAACAGTTAAATTTTGATCGATAAAAACACATATGGATATTATACCCAAAAAGGGGAAATAGTAAATTATTTATTATTCTTTAAAAATTTATCTATTTTTTGATACGCATCAATTATTTGTTTAAATTTTTCTTCTTTAATTTTTTTATCTTTTTCATTTTTCGATAAATCAGGATGATATTTTTTGACCAATTTTTTATATTGTATTTTTAGCTCATCAATACAAATCGGATATGATAAGCCCATTATTTTCAACGCATCATTTATTTTTTTATCAACAGGCCGTTTAACACATCGATAGCTTTGAAACATTCCATCAAAAATATCATATAAATCATTAGCATGTTTAAAATTTATCCCAAAATTCCATGTAGGATTTCGTTTGTAAATATCTTTTGTGTTTTCTCGCTCTATTTCCTCTAGACTCATACCATCATAAAAGTTCCAATTTTTGTTATATTCTGCGACATGCTTTTCACAAAAATTGAAATATTCTTTTAACTGTCTATCTTTCGGAGCTTTAAAAATTCCGGGCCTGTTGCAATTTTTTGCATCACATTTTGGCCGATCTTCAGTAGAAACTTTATGGTTAAACAATATCTTTGATTTCATATTTTATCCACCTTGGCAAATGGATGAGATTGCTTAACAGACTGCTTTAATTTTTCATTTTGAATATGTGTATAAATTCCAGTTGTTGAAATATTTGCATGACCCAAAATTTGCTGTATTATTCGCAAATCTGTTCCAGATGACAATAAATGAGATGCAACAGAATGGCGAAAAACATGTGGAAAAACTTTTGATGGCATAATGCCTGAAACCAGCGCCAACTTTTTAAGAGAATTGAAAAAAGACATACGTGTTATTGGAAATAACTTCTTACTTTGTTCTTTTTCATTTTGTCTGATGATATCATTAAACCTTTTAATATATTCGAATATTGCCAGTTTTGCAGAATAATTGATTGGAATTTTGCGCTCTATATTGCCTTTTCCAATTACTGAAACTAAATTTATTTTATCATCATTATTTAATTTTGAAATTATTGTTTTATTTAAATTTAATAATTCTGAAACACGAAGTCCTGATGAATATAAAATTTGCAACATCGTATACATACGAAAATATTTAAAATCACTCTGCCCTTTTTCCTTTGCATAATTTAGCAAAATGTTAATCTCATTCGGTGTTAAATATTTTGGCAAGGTTATGTTTAATTTTGGATATACAATATTTTTACACGGATTTTCTTTTATAAAGCCAGAAGTTACACAAAAATTATAAAACGAATTAATTGATGTTATATATCTGGAAATGCTTTTTGCGGATAAACCTTTATCACGGGACAAAAACATGAAAAAATCATCAATATCGCTTTTTGTTGCATCAGATATATTTTTATTTAAATTTTTACGCAAAAAAGAATCCAAAAACAGAAGATCTTTTCTATATGCGATATAAGTATTTTTGGCAATACCTTTAGATGTTATTTCAACCTCTAAAAAATTTTCTATTAACATTATCGAAGTGTTACATTTTCTATTTTGATATCACGGACAATTTCTGTTTGCTTTACTGGCATTTTCCAAATAAATAAAAACAATACAAATATAAAACCAATAATATACGATATTTTTGACGTTATAAATTTTAATTTGTTTTTATGCCTGTAATTTCGATACATCATCTCTCACCTATACTTTCCAAATACACACTACCACGCAATACTTCATTTGATATTTTCATATCTGTAATTCCATCATTTGTCATCTCATAAAATCCTGTCATATCAGTTACACCAAATACAACTGCATCAATTACATATCCAATACTGCCCAGCAATACCAGTGCCACAATAAACCAAATTAAATTTTTCCAATCAATCGCTCCTTTTGTAACGAAACCATAAAACATCCACAAAAGAGAAAAAGCAGATAAAATAAAAATTAAATTACGTCCAGAATAAAAAAGCGTTTTTAAAGTAGTGACAAGTTTTTCAAAAGATTCTGTGTATAAAGTTGATTGTGCAAAAACAGGGGTCACAAAATCAAAAATATTAATTATTAATGATAAAATAAATACAGAAAATAAAAACTTCTTAAACATGTTTTAATTATAATCGCTATCTTAAAAAAGTAAATAAAAACCCTCCAGAAGAGGGTAAAAACAAATACATTAAAAAGAAAATCATTAATTAATCTGAATTGTAGATTGTGGAACGAAACTATCATTTGACCCAGAACTTTGACCAGTAACAGTTTCAAGAAAATAACCAACAGAAGCCATTAAAACAAGTCCAACAACAATGTATAAAAGAGTTTTCCAATTAATCTCTCCTTTAGTAGCCCATTCATAAAATGTGTAAACTAAAGTAAAAGCAGCAGCAATATATAAAAAATTTCTAACATTCAAAAATAAACCGACCAATAATCGGCCAATTCTCGCAAATGGACCCAAACTATTTACCCCTGAACTTGATTGCACTCTTAATTGTTGCGCTTGAACAGGAGACACACCGAATTTAGTGAATGTTGCAACACCAACAGAAAAAAACAAAAACAAATGAAGTATCATAAAAAAACGACCAAATGCCTTAAACTTAGATAATACCATCTCTACTTCCTAACACTAAGTATATACAAAAACTTTCTTCTATTATACATTACTCACAAAAGAAAAACAATATAAAAACATAAACTATAAAAAGCAATATTTTGCAAAATAAAAATTAAAAACCAATGAAAAATTATACTGAAAAATCAAAGTGTTAGAAAGAACCATCAAATATTTTTCACTTGATTTTTTTATTTTAATTTGTTAGGCTCGAACCCTGATAATTCGCGGATAGAAAGGTTAGTAATAAATATGAGTATTGATGAATTTAATAAAAATAATGCTGAAATAAATTCTGATAATGTAATTAAATTAGATAAAGATATTAAAACCGTGGGTATTGTTAAAGAAATGCAGACTTGTTATTTGGATTATGCAATGTCTGTTATTATTTCCCGCGCTCTGCCAGATGTTCGCGACGGATTAAAGCCCGTCCACAGACGAATATTATTTTCGATGTTTGAAAATGGATTTGATCACACGAAGCCATTTAAAAAATGCGCACGTATCGTCGGTGATGTTATGGGTAAATATCACCCACATGGTGATCAGGCAATTTATGAATCATTGGTTAGAATGGCTCAAGACTTTTCTTTACGTGTTCCTTTAATTGATGGACAAGGAAATTTTGGATCAATGGATGGTGATGGTGCTGCTGCGATGCGTTATACCGAATCGCGTCTTGCAAAAGTTGCTCTTTCACTTTTGGATGATCTGGATAAAGACACCGTCGATCTTCGCCCAAATTATGATGAATCGTTTAAAGAACCGGTTTGTTTACCTGCAAGATTTCCAAATTTATTGGTGAATGGTGGCGGTGGTATTGCAGTTGGAATGGCAACAAACATTCCAACCCATAATTTAGGGGAAGTATTGGATGGATGTATTGCATTAATTGATAATGAAAATTTAACATCAGAAGAATTAATGGCATATATTCCAGCACCAGACTTTCCAACAGGTGGAATTATTTTAGGTAGATCTGGAATCATAAAGGCATTCACAACAGGCCACGGATCCATTGTCGTACGTGGCAGAACGCATTTTGAAGAAAATAAAAATAAGATATCAATTGTTGTAACCGAAATCCCATATCAAGTTAACAAAAAAGTTATGATTGAAAAAATTGCTGAACTTGTTAAAACAAAGACAATTGAAGGAATTTCAGATATCAGAGATGAGTCAAATCGACATGGTGTTCGTGTTGTAATTGATTTAAAAAGAGATGCTGTTCCAGATGTTATTTTAAATCAATTGTTTAAATTCACACCTCTTCAAACCAGTTTTGGGGTAAATATGTTGGCAATTAACAAAAATCGCCCTGAAATTATGAATTTAAGAAGTATTTTAAAATACTTTATAGAATTCCGCGAGGAGGTTATACGCAGACGAATTACATTCGAACTTGCCAAAGCAAGAACAAAAGCACATACACAAGTTGGTCTCGCAATTGCAGTTGCAAATCTGGATCCAGTTATAAAATTAATCAGAGAATCTAAAAATCCAGATGAAGCAAAAACAGAATTAATGATGCGTGATTGGGATGCAGGGTTTGTTGAACCTTTAATTGATTTAATCGACGATCCAGAAAGTAAAATTATTGACGGTAAATATAAATTATCTGCAGAACAAGCAAAAGCAATTTTAGAATTAAGATTACAAAAATTAACTGGATTGGAACGTGAAAAATTATCGGAAGAAATTAAAGAACTGGGGAAATTCATTGCGGAATGTCTGGACACTTTAATGCACAAATCAAAAATTTACGATATAATGAAAGGTGAATTTATTGATATTAAAGAAAGATTTGCAACAGAACGCAAAACATCAATTGAAGAAAATGAATTTGAGGCAGATATCGAAGATTTAATTGCAAAAGAAGATGTCGTTGTAACGGTTACGAACACAGGATACGTTAAAAGAGTGCCTTTAAATTTATACCGTGCACAGAAACGCGGTGGTAAGGGCAGAAATGCCATGACAACAAAAGAAGAAGATTTTGTAACAGATGTGTTTGTTGCAAATACACATACTCCAATGTTGTTTTTCTCTAATATCGGAATGGCATATAAAATGAAAGTGTATAAAATTCCAGAAGGTATGCCTCAATCAAAGGGAAAGGCATTTATTAATTTATTACCTCTTGCTCAAGATGAAGTAATTACAACAGTTATGCCAATTCCTGAAGATGAAACAACATGGGAAAATTTAAATATTATTTTTGCGACAAAGAAAGGAACAATAAGACGTAATAAGTTATCCTCATTTACCGAAGTCAGGGCAAATGGAAAAATCGCAATGAAATTTGAAGGTGAAGATTCCGATGATAAACTGGTAAATGTAAAAGTATGCAATGATAATCAAAATATCATGCTGGCAACAAAAAATGGAAAATGTATAAACTTTCCAATTAGTGAAATCAGAGTATTTGCATCACGTGCATCAACCGGAGTTCGCGGAATTAAATTACAAAGTGGAGATGAAGTTATTTCGATGACTATTCTTGACTGTTTTGATACAGATACTGCAACACGTATGGCTTATTTAAAAAAGTCAAAAGAAAAAAGAGGGGCGTTTGTAGAAGATGATGATAGTTTAGAAGCAGAAGAATCATATAATCCAACCGAAATTAGCGACGAAAAATTTAATGAAATGCAGGAAAAAGAACAATTTATCTTAACTGTTTCAAATAAAGGATTTGGAAAAAAGACATCATCATACGAGTATCGTGTAACTCACAGAGGCGGATCCGGAATTACAAATATAAAATTAAGTAAGAAATCAAATGCTGTAGTTGCTGCATTTCCAATTTTGGAACATCAACAAATTATATTGGTAACAGATGCCGGAAAATTAATTAGAATTCCAACTGACTCAATTCGTGTTGCTGGACGAATGACACAAGGCGTTACTTTGTTTAGGGTTGCAGACGATGAAAGTGTTGTATCCGTTGCTGTTATTGATAGTAATGATGAAGAGACGGAGAATGTCAATAATGAACTACCAACAAATAATGAACCAAAATTAGCCAAAGATATCCCGGAAGAAATCGATAAAAATAATATGGATGGTATTTCCACTGACGAAGTAGATCTTTTCAATGAAATTAAAAAAACAGAAAACGTAGAAGATTATACCCCAGAGCAAAATTCACCAAATGAAGCAAAGGAAGATCAAGATAAAAAAGAGAATAAAAAGGATAAAACGGATTTATTCGACCTTTTTGAATAATTTAAATATCTATGTTTAGTTTAGGATTATATGAATTACTTATAATATTTATTATGGTATTGTTGATTGTACCAGTGAAGGATTTGCCTAAAATTGCCAGAAACTGTGCAAAAATCTTTCAAAAAATTAAAAATATATACAGTAAAATATGCTTTGATTTGGAAAAATTGAGCGTAGAGTTTAAGGAAGACGATAATTTTAAAACTTGGGAAGATCGGGTTGAAGAAAAAAGAGCAGAATATAATATCAATATAAATGCTATAAATAATCTAATCGATAAAGAAAACGATACAAGTAAATCACAACATGATAAAAAATAAAAACCAAGTAGAAGATTTCAAGATGCCTCTAATCGATCATTTTATAGAATTTAGAAAGCGTTTTATAATAGCTTTACTAAGTTTTATTTTTATTTTTGCAATATGCTGGTCGTATAAATCCCAAATATTAAAAGCCTTTACATATCCAATATTACAAAATTCATCTATTAAATATTTAATATCAACCAAAATCACTGAGGTATTTGCATCATATTTAGAGATATGTTTTATATCGGCATTTATACTTTCTATTCCTATTTTAATTCTACAGATAATTTTATTTATATCCCCTGCTCTTAAAAAATCAGAAAAAATAAATGTTTATACATTAATCATAGCAAGTTGTATATTATTTGTAATTGGTCTTCTCTTCGCATATTTTATAATTATTCCAATAATTTTTGATTTCTTTTTATCATTTCAAAATATCAAGCAAATAAATCTTTCTCTTAATATTGAACCGAAAATCTCAGAATATATAAATTTGATGAAATCAATGCTAATTTCTTTTGCATTAGCTTTTCAATTACCAATCATATTGATAATTCTTTTAAAAATTGGGGTAGTATCAATAAAAAACCTTCAAGATAACAGAAGATATGCAATTTTATTTTCCTTCATTATTGGGGCGATTTTAACCCCGCCTGATGTTGTTTCTCAAATAATACTCGCCCTACCATTAATGTTTTTATATGAGATAAGTATTTTATATGCACATATAACTGATTTTCAAAAAAGTAAATTATTAAACTTTAAAATTAAATAAGATTGTTGTATTATTCATAAGATAGAAAGGTGATATAATGAAAGTTTATTATTTTATGTTATTCTTAGTCGGATTATCAATTTTAACGTCTTCCTGTGCTAAAAAGGATGATTATTATATTCGCTTTGGACGCCCAGCCACATTAATAAGAAGAGATTAAATAGTTTTATGAAAACTCTTGATACTCAGATCAGGCATCAATCTTTCAATTAATGGTGAGATTGATGGACCTTTGGCCTTGAAAAATTTACAAAATACCTTGCATGAAAAATTAAGAAAAGCATCTTATCAAAGATATGTTCCAGGCAATATTAGGCAAAACTTAAAAAAAGATGAAACAGAACATTATTTAGAATTCATACAAAATTATATCCTAAATCTAAATTCAAAAATATCTATTGAAGATTCAGGAGAATGGATATACAGAAACTTAAAAAATACTAATTTCAGTAATAAACCAATTTTTAAACTATTATCTTTGAATGCTTATCCATCTATTGATTTAATTAGAGGGTTAGACGATATATTTATAACAGATAACACTAACAATATTGCATAATATAAAACTTAAAATGAAACAAAAAATTTTACTTTAAATCTAAAATTACATAATAGTAAAACATATAATAGAGATGTTACCTATACCCCAGAATCAGAGAAAGTAGATAGTCTATTTATGGATTGAAAAATCTACGAGATACATTGTCTAAAATCATAAATAAAGTGGATATTAAAATCCATAATTCATCAACAGTATATTTCATACCAAAAATCCAAAAGATTTTATTGAGATCGAAAATACGTTATCTATTTGTGGATTAAAACCTGTAAGAAAGATGAATGTTTTATATTGTTCACAACTTGAACTAAATACCAGTAAAATAATGTAAAAAATAATCACAATTAAAAATAACTAAGTATTTATAGTAAACAACCAAAAAGAAAAATAAAATGGTGGGAGTAACTGGATTCGAACCAGTGACCTCTACGATGTCAACGTAAC
>CAUTVF010000022.1:0-13421 GCA_963541805.1 uncultured Alphaproteobacteria bacterium | reverse complement strand
AAATCCTTCTGCAAAAGCTTCATATAATTGACTTGGATGTCTGAGTTGATTGTCGATATTTGCAAAAATTATACCATAATTTAATAATCCAGTTGGACGTCCAACCAACTCAGAATTTAAAAAATTTGCAATACGGCCAAACATCAAACCAGCAGGCACAGAAATTAACATGATATCTGATAACATTAAAGGATTGATCTTTTTTTTATACGCAAATAAAAGTATTGATGACATAAAACCAATTGCCCCACCATGAAATGACATACCACCATTCCATAAAGCAAATATATCTAATATATTATTTAAATAATAATTAAAATTATAAAATAAAATATAACCTAATCTACCCCCGATGATAACACCCATTACTCCATACAAAAAAAAATCATCAATACCCGATTTCGTCAAATTCGAATGTGGAATTTTCTTTGCAATATATGGAGAATAATAAAGAGTTATCAAAAAACCGAAAATATACGCAATCGAATACCACCGGATTGATAATCCAAAAATCTCAAACATAACAGGATGTGGATAATATGTAAAAACCATAGCAACGATAATAATTAATAATTAATAAACTTCAATAAATAATCTATAAAAATAACATTATAATAATTTTAAAAAATAAGTAATACACATGATTAAATAAAAAACCTCTTAAAATTAAGAGGTTTAATCTTAAAAAAATTATAAAGCTTTATTTTGAATTTTCAACTGCTTGCTTGAAAGATTCAACTGATTGGAAAGCTCCGCCATGAATTTTGTTACCAATTACAAAATTTGGCGTCGAATTAATTTGTAACATTTGAGCAAGCTCACGTGTTCTTAATAATTCTTCTTCGACATCTTTTGAATCCATGTCTTTTTCTAATTTTTTGATGTCAATACCAACCTTCTTTGCCATCTTCATAATCATTGATTTAACAGCCTTTTCTGCATCTGAAACGGACTTAATCTTTTTCGTATCTGGCATCAAATTACCACTCATCATAGCATTATTTAACTTATCAGCTTTACCTTGTTTTTGTGCAGCCACTACAGCTTTCGCTGGTATCGATGATACAGGTGTCATAAATGTCAAAGGTTTCAAAACTAATTTAACATTTGGCATAGATTTCAATCCCTCTTCTATAATTGAACTAACTGCTCGACAATGTCCACAATAATAATCCATAAACTCAAATACAACAACTTCACCATTTGGATTACCAAATATTGGAGCACTTTTTACATTATCAGCATTTGAATACAATTTAACATCTCGTATCTTTTTTTCCTGCTCTTTTTCCTTTTCTTTTTCTGCTTTTTTCTGTTCAGCCATCATAGCTTTTTGGCCAGCCTCACTTTCCACATATTTCTGAAAATTATTAACAGAATCTTTTAAAACATTATGATCGCTTACCATTATAAAACGTGTGACAAATACAGAAATCAGAAATGAAGCAACAAAAATTGACACTGCAGGAACCACAACATCATATGCAAATTTTACATATATTTTTTTTGACATAGATTTCTTCGATAGAATTTGTGTATAAAAGTATTTATACGCAAGTAACAATGCAAATGCGATTATTAAAAATGAAGTATACATTTGATAATTCTCCTTATTCTTTTTTTTATTTTTTGTAAAAATTATGACACGTAATAAACGCGGCACGTTGAATACTAGAATATCCTAAGATAAAAAACAAGAATTTATTAAAATTAATTATCATTCTTTAAAAGCATTAAATCCTGATATTCTATTGATGATTTGTTTAAATCATTTTCAGATTTCTCTATATGAATTTTCATTTTTCTGAGATCTCCAATAGCTTCAAAATATTTTGCAAGATAGTAATGTGCTCTTCCAGTATCTTTTATTTTTCCATATGCAATACTTAAATAATAATATGCAGATGTTCTTTTTTCTTTTAATAAAATTTGACGCAATATTTCAATCCCTCTGTTAATATTAATATCATTATCTGACGATATTAACACATTTGCAAATGATTGTTTTACAAGTTGCAAATTTTTTTCATTTTTTCTTGGCAAAGTTGTTAATTTTTTCAATGCATACTCATAATTCTTAATTGCTGCTATCATATTACCTGATAAAAAATATGTTTCCGCTAATCCCTCAAAAATATAACCAGAATTAATTATTTGTTGATATTCTTTCCTATTCAAATATTGATTTAAAATTATATTAAAATTATTCAGCGCTTCTTTATAATTTCTATTAAACCAATTTGATACAGCCAAAGCATAAAAATAATATGGAGTATCAAGTTCTTTCTGTTCAGAATATTTTGCAATAATGGATTCTGAATTATTCATTAAACCATAAATTTTAGCCTGAACCATTTTATATTTAATGGAGAATTCATATGGTAACCTTTTCAACTCTGATAACTTAATTTTACTGTCACTCAAGCGTTGTTTTATATCAAACAAACGATCTGATGTTCTTGGATGATCTGATAAATAGCTAGAAGCAACAGAATATATTGCATCATCTTCTTTCGCGAGATTAGAAACAAAATTGATATATTCATTTAAAGAAATTTTTTTATTTAAAAATGTTGTTAACATAAATTGATCTGCAAGAGATTCTTCAGATCTTGTATACGCAAGTATATCTTTTGTTGAAACATCTGTGATTAAATATGGGGCTAATGTGGGAACAACAGTATAATTTGAACTTGCAGAGCCTGCAGCCATTGCAATAACTGCAGCAACAGAAATCAATCCACTTATTACATTTTGTAACTTTATTCCATCAAGTTTTTTTTGCAGCCTAATTAAATGATTTTGTGATACATGCCCCAATTCATGTGCAATAATTGCAAGCAACACTTCAACATCATTGATACGCTCAAAAACACCAGAGTAAATACTAATTGTATTTTTCGATGTTGCCATAGCATTAAAATTATTATTTGATATAACATATAAATGCATATCTTCTCTATCAGTTATCAGCGATAAAAGCTCATCAAGAAAATTTAAAATTTCCGTATCAATAATCGGCGTATCTTTAATAAAAGCCCTAGACTGGGAAAATAATTTATTTGATAAGAAAATTGTATAAATAAAAACACCAAGCATTAATAAAAGCAATAATCTCTTAAAACGCTTGATGTTAACATTCATATTATAAAAATCATAAACTTATTCTACCAAAACCAACTTTTCTTTTTTTGTTTGATTTGCGGGTATTTTGAATTGAATTCTTTTATTAGTGTTCTATTACGTAATGTTTCTGAATCATCCTTACGCTTTGTATTAACCGCATTCTTCTCACGCAAATATATTCCAATATCTTTATCCAAACTTAAACGTTCAATCGTGTATAAATTCGCATTCAATAAAGTTGCATCGCCATTTATAATAATACTTGTATTATATTGATTTTCTAAACGTTCTAATTCACTTCGTTTTTGATTCAATACGTACAAAGCCACATCTGGAGCAGTTGAAACAAACATTCTATTTGACACTTTTTTGATTAATTCTTCCTCTATTTTATGTAGTATCCTGATTGATGCAATTTGTACATTCGGTATAACTCCCAAACCTGTACAATGTGGACATTGTCTGTACCCAATTTCTAAAAAGCTTGGTTTTAATCTTTGACGAGAAAGTATCATTAATCCGAATGAATTTAATCTACTCATTTGAACCTTTGATCTATCATTATGTAGGGCCTCACGCATTTTTTGTTCTACCCTAGCATTATTTTGCGGATTCATCATATCAATAAAATCGATTACAACAAGTCCGGCCATATCACGTAATCTTAATTGTCTTGCAACTGCGTTAACTGCTTCTAAGTTAGTTCGAAGTGCAGTTTCTTCAATATCAAACTCTTTTGTTGCTTTACCAGAATTAACATCTATTGCAACAAGAGCTTCTG
Source organism: uncultured Alphaproteobacteria bacterium (assembly GCA_963541805.1). GTDB lineage: Bacteria > Pseudomonadota > Alphaproteobacteria > Rs-D84 > CASDRH01 > CAUTVF01. The sequence goes on along the minus strand of CAUTVF010000022.1, from coordinate 9,514 downwards.
TTTGATCAATTACTAAATACCCACCAGATGGCAAAGTAACATTTGCAGAATAAACATCTTCCAATTGATGTTCTACACCATACATTAAAAACAATGGTGTGCTATCTGTATATTTAATAATTTTCTTTTGATCAACTCCAATCTCTTTGGCAAAAGAGTATGCTTTATCATGTCCATTTTCTCCCTCTATTATTACTTGGCTGACCGTTTCTGACGTCATATCACGAATAACTTTTTTTAATAAATCATATTCTTCATAAACAAGTGATGGAGCGGTTGATACAATTGTTTTCTCACGAATACTATTCCAGAGAGAAAGCATATAATCATAATCTTTTTTAATTTCTTTTTTTGTTCTATCAATACCAGCTGTGCGCACAATCAAAGTTTGTCCCAGTGGAATGCTTAATGTTTTCAAAATATTTTTAAGTCTTCTTCTCTCTTCCCTGTTTATTATTTTTCTTGAAATACCAAACTGCATACGCTTTCCAGAATTTGGCATAAACACACAAAAACGCCCTGCAATAGATAAATATGTAGTAAGAGCAGCTCCTTTATTACCTCTTTCCTCTTTTTCAACCTGTACCAATATTAACTGATTAGTCTTTATTACTTCTTGTATTTTATATTTACTTAATAAATCGTGACACAACCCATCAAACGATGTTTCCGCATGTTCATCATCTTCAGAAAAAACTTCTACTGTATTATCATCTTCCCGAATTTTATTTTGATAATGAAATCTAGACTTAGATCTAGAATTATCTGTATTGTTTAAATATTGTTCATCAACTTTTAACTCTTCAATATCTTCGTTTTCATCATAGTCAGTATTATCAATATGAAGTGATTTTATTAATTCTTCCTTATCTTTAATTGGTAATTGATAGTAATCAGGATGTATTTCAGTAAATGGTAAAAAACCATGTTTTGAAGCCCCATATTCAACAAAAGCTGCTTGTAAAGATGGCTCAATACGAATTACTTTTGCCAGATAAATATTCCCCTTGTTTTGTGTTTTTGTTGTTGATTCAACTTCAAAATCTTCAACAATACCATTATCTACTAATACAACCCGAGTTTCTTCAACATTTGTTGCATCGATTAATATTCTTTTAATATTTTCTGATTTATCTGTGATATTTTGCTTTCTTGAGGATTTCCCTTTAACAACTTCACCACGATTTTTTTCCCATGATTGAGACTGCTTTTGATAACTTCTTGCCATTTTTAATATCCCTTTCTCTTATTTCTTTACCTATCAACATATAGCTAAAATTGAAATTTAAACTATTAAAACTTATAACTTCAGGATGTTTTCAAATTTGTACAAAAAAACAACAAACGATTTAATAAAAAATATCAAACTATGTACAGTATTAATTAAATCTTGTATAATCATGCCTTTTAAAAGGTACATATAACAAATACTTACACCCTATCCGAGGCTAGTATAAACACAGACTTATAAAATACAAATAAAAAATATCTGTATTTTATACTGCTTTTGTTGTACCATCGCCATGATGGTTTATTTAAGTACAAAATTCATTAGAAACAGTAAATTTTGGTTGTTTATAACCAAGTTTTTTATTTGTACTGTCTTTAACTTACTTGCATCCATATTTTTTAATCATAGTTTAATTGCAAATCAAGGACAAGCAATTGAAATCAGGACAGGAAGAAGGGAAGGTTCAATTTATCGCGTTGTTATAGAGACAAATATCAAAACTATATGGAAAAGCTTTATACTAAAAAATCCCAATAGACTGGTAATTGATGTATCTGATATATCTATAAATGGAATAAGTAATCGGACTAAAAAACTGGGGGGAATTTACGCAGTTAGAGTTGGGATGTTTTCAAGTAACACTGCCAGATTTGTTTTAGAAACAAAGGAAGAAATTAACATTGTTAAGACATTATATTTACCTCCATCATCTGGTATGCAGTGGAGAATTGTTATTGATTTTATGATTAATATTGGATTACAAAATCAAAATCATTCTGATGAAAAAAATATTTCCAATAACTCTAAATCCACACAACAAAGAAACAATCATACAAGTGAATTTAATAATAAAAGATCTGTAAACTTTGATAAACCAATCCAGTTATCTCCTGTTAAACGATCAAAATATATCATTGTACTTGATCCAGGGCATGGAGGAAAAGATCCTGGTGCAAAAGGTGTTAGTGGAATATTATTTGAAAAAAATTTAGTATTGTCTGTTGCAAAAATGTTACAAAACGAATTAACAAAAGATGGTAGATACAAAGTTATCATGACACGATCAACTGATGTGTATATTCCCTTATGGAGGCGCGCACAAATTGCAGAAGAAAACAATGCAGATTTATTCATATCAATACACGCAGATAGCCATCCAAAACCACATACAAAAGGTTTATCCGTCTATACATTATCAGATAATGCAACTGATTATGAAGCAAGAAAATTAGCTGAAAAAGAAAATGCATCGGATTTAATGGGGTTGGATAAGGATTTTAAAAATTATAATAAAGACGTACGGTTAATTTTATCAGATGTTGCACAAATGTTAGTAAAAGAATCATCTGTAACATTCGGTGATACATTAGTTAAAGAAATTAATAAATCAAAAAATATAAAGTCTCTGCCAAATCGTCCATTACGCGAAGCCCCATTTTGGGTTTTACGCTCTTCTGTTCCATCGGTACTTGTCGAACTTGGTTATCTATCTAATAAACAAGAAGAAACTTTACTTAAAGATGATGAATACAGATTAAATATGGCAAAAACAATAAAATATGCAATCGATAAAATGTTTAATAATTAATTAAATACATCCCCAAGATATACTTTTTTAACATCTGCATGATTTATTATATGGTTTTTATCCCCTTCTGTTAATATTTTTCCATTATGTAAAACATAACTTCTATCGACTATATTAAGCGTCTCGCGAACATTATGATCTGTTATCAATACACCCAATCCCTTATCTTTTAAATGGTACACAAGATTCCTGATATCATTAATTGCGATCGGATCGACTCCTGCAAATGGCTCATCCAATAATATAAAACTTGGATTACTTGCAAGAGACCTTGCAATCTCAAGTCTCCTACGTTCCCCACCTGAAAGAGCAATTGATGGAGACTTCCGCAAATGATATATCGAAAACTCCCCCATTAATTCATCCAATCTTTGAATTCGACGAAGCTTATTTTTTTCAACAACTTCTAATACAGACATTATGTTATCTTCAACAGAAAGCCCACGAAAAATTGAAGTTTCTTGAGGTAAATATCCTATACCTTTTCTTGCTCTTCTATAAAATGGTAACAAGGAAATATCTTTATCATTTAAATAAATGTTTCCACTATCTGGATGAATTAAACCAGTAATACAATAAAAACACGTTGTTTTACCAGCCCCGTTTGGCCCCAATATGCCAACAATTTCACCACTTTTAATTGTAAGTGATACGCCACGTAACACGGGACGCGATCTGTAAGACTTAAACAAGTCTTTTACCGTAATTATACTTTTATTTTTTAAACTATTTTCCATGAATACTTATCTTTTCTTATTAACTGATTTAAATATTCCAACAACTTTACCAAATACAGGATCTGGCAGTAATCTTGTAATACCAGTTTTCATATTGTACTCTATTTTTCCACCTTGTAATTTTGAACCTCCTCCACGAGACAATTCCACATTTCCATCAATTGATACCATACCTGTTTTATTATCATAAATTGCAACATTACCTGTTAAAATTTCAGCTTTATCTTTTATCGTTAAATTTCCAGTAGCAGTAACTTTAGATAATCCCAACCCAATACTTGACTTATTATTTACAGCATCTAATTTATCAAATTCTAATTTCATAATATCAGATGAAAGAGATCTGCCAGAATGAAAAATAGTTGCATTATTAACTATTGCATAATTTTTATCTTCATAATACATAATTTTACCATTGGCAAAAATATCTGCATCATAGGCTTTCATCTTTATCGGCCTATTAATTGGTTTAATTGATATAGTATTATTATCTAGGTTATATTCTATATAGTCTGCACTAATCTGCTCTTTTGGAGAATTTAAAACAACATTACCATTCGCATATATCAAAAATATTTCTGCTTTGTTGGAATTAATATTTTTGGCCACACTTTTATTTCTATAACGAACAACAATTTTATCAGAAATTAATGTCAATTTATCCCTTTTAATTGACGCATTTTGAATTGCAGATATAGTCATCTTTTCTTGATTCCACTCTAATCCGTTATCTGCGGATAGCTCAATATCATTTCCAAAAGCGGCCGACCGTATGATAAATAATATTAAATAAAATAATAAAAATTTTAGCATGCTTTATCTTTTTAACTTTTTTACAAAATCAGATTTATGATTAATTGACTTAATAACTTTATTTTCATGTTGTTTTAATTTTTTATTTGCAGTGCTTTTATTAGAAAAATTAGTATTTATTTTTCTAAAAGGTATTTCATTATTTTTAGAAAAAAGTTGTTCATTAAGTAGCATTTTTACTCCACCTTTAAACAAATATTTACTATCTTTTTTTACATAAAAACCATTTGTAGATGTTATTTTACCCAGAAATGAATCAATATTCACCATATCATCACTAAAAACAGCATTTTCTTTAATATTTATTTTAATATTTTTTCCATTCAGTTTATCACCCTTATAGTCGGTAATAAGTACATTATTTTTTAAATAAATTTCAGATGTATCTTTATCAATAACAGCATCATCACTTTGAACGCTTATCCACTCGTTAGTGTTAAACACAATTTTTGTATCGATATTATTAACAATAATCTTATTTTCTCCATTTAGCTCTTCAGCTTCCTTTAAAAAAACTGAAGCTAAATTATTTTTTGAATCCATGTAGCTTAATGTCAATTTTTGAATTTTAGAAAAAGATTGTTTGTTTACAGATACTTTAGGAAAGTTTGTTTTCATCATATCAGAAAAATCAAACGAAAGTATTATAACAAAAAAAATAAAAGCTGAAATTATCACACCTGCAATAATTAGTTTTAACCACTCAATCGTGCGACTATGCCCATCCCCAAAATGCAAAATAGAACGTTTTTTCATAAAAAAAACAATGGCATAAGATTTCAAAGATAAAAGCAAACAAGATATACTTTTCATATTAAGTTTTATTTTCATGAACATAAACTTTTAATAATTCGCATTTGGCTTTTTCAACTCTGAATCAACTTGATTTAATAGCTTCTCTGTATCGGATTTTTTATTTTGAGCGTCCACTTTAATCTTATTAAAATCATCTCTATCATCACTGCCAACAGGTAAATTAGGGGCATATATGGTAGATTTATTTTGTTTTACATCAAAATTTGTATGTGTACTTTTAATTTTCAATTCATCCACTTCATGATTATCCAACTTTTCCACTTTATGAGAAACTTCATAGCTATTACTAATCATAACAGAACTTTTAGGATGCGATGCTGAAAAATTCCACAACAAAGGCTTTGGGATTTTAAGATCTATCCGATCCATATCGAGAAATACCCGCTTTTCCATTTTATAAACAATTGATGTAAACTGTTTTCTTGATTTTAATTTAATTTCAGGATCAATATCTGACGTTGATTCAACTAAATGATTAACATTATCTTTACGCAAAAATGGCTTCAAAATAACAACATTATTATTGCTACGCAAATTTGATTTTTCAGTTGAAGGAGAAATCATCTCTTTTCTCTCCAGCTCAGATGAAGCAGTATGTTTCAGATTGTTATTTCCGTTAGCTTTCCAAGATTGAGAAACATGTTTATTTTTCTCAATCATAGATTTAGGCATTTGTAAAAATGTAGCTGGTATATTAAACCGTCTTACTCTATTTGTTCCATCATAACTAAATCCAGCATAGAGATCCGAAAAACAAGAATCATTATATTCTAATAATGACAATAATACAAAAAATGAAAATGTAAACTTTTTACTCATTAAACTTACAACACACACAACAATTAACCGTGGTAATGGTAATATTTATAGCTGTAAAAAACAAGTTTTTTAACAACAAGATTTTAATATCTTTTTAACTTCCTCTATAATAGCAGCAGATTTATCAAAATACGAACCTCCGAAACTTACAAATGTATCGCTACCTCCGCCTCCTTTTCCACCACACATTTCAGAAAGTTTCTTAATAATTTCCTTTAAATTCATCTTATTTTTTAAACTATCCGTTATTGCAATAGATATTGATACTTTTTTATCAAGCTCAGTTATAAAAACCGCACAAACCTGATCATAATCATCATTTTTTAACCTTTGAAATAATCTGTGAACTGCTTTATGAGAAATATTCGAGTGTATAACATAACATAATTTTATATTATTTATCTTCTCTGATTTAGTAGATAAGTAAAGTTTTTCTAATTCCAAATTAACTTTTTTAATTTCCTCATCTTTAATAGCTTGCTTTTTTGCAATAATTTCACTTTGCTTTTTACTTTCTAAATCTAATAGAATTTTTCTATATTCTTGTACAGTAAACGCACCAACAGACTTTAATTTACTATATGCCGCATCTCCAGTAATAATTGTAATTCTTCTAATACCCGCCGCGACAGATTCCTCCTTATCCAAAATGCAATACTCAATTTCAGATATATTATTTAAGTGCGTTCCCCCACAAAATTCTGTCGAAATGTTGCCGATTTTAACGACACGAACAATATTTCCATATTTCTCCCCAAATGGTGCAATCGCACCAATTTTTTTTGCTTCATCAATTGGCAGGACAATTTTAGAAACAGAAAGCTTTCGATTAATCCAATCATTAATCAACCTTTCTATATTCTGTAATTCTTCAGATTTCAAAGCACGTGGATTAATAAAATCAAATCTTGCATATTTATCACACACAAACGAACCTTTTTGCTTAATATGGTCCCCTAAAACTTCAATCAAAGCACTTTGTAATAAATGAACACATGTATGATTTTTTGTGATATCTGATCTTCTTTTACTATCTATTTCTGCAATCAAATTCAGACCTTTAATAGGCGTAAAATCATTAACTACTTCAACAAAATGGATAAAAATTCCATCTATTTTTTTTACGTCTCTAACCTGAGCAACTATTTTCCCATCTAAAATAAAAACCCCAGTATCTGAAACTTGTCCGCCAGATTCTGCATAGAAAGGAGTTTTATTTGTTACCATAGCAAATTTAGTATTACTTAATTTTATGAAATCTAATAGTTTACATAAGATATCATATTGCTCATATCCAACAAACTCAGTATTTCCAAAATTTCTTTTTATGTTTTGAATAACTTTTTGATCAACTAGTGATAAAGAAGACGATTCAAAACTCCCAACTGTAATAGATTTACCAGATAATTTTGATTTTTCTTTTTGTAATTTCATTTCATTATTAAAACCATTAACATCTACTGCTATGTTTCTTGAGCGTAAAATATCTTCCGTCATATCTAAAGGAAAACCATAAGTATCATATAGTTTAAAAGCCAAATGTCCTGGTAGTACCCCACCAGTTTTAATGTCTTTTACCATATCATCTAACATTGCAGTTCCCTTATGCAAAGACTCCATAAACAATTTTTCCTCTGTTTGAATAACAGCTTTAATAGATAGTAAATGATCTGTAAGTTCTGTGTAGTATTCCCCCATTTCCCTTTCTACAGCGTCTGCCAATTTATAGAAACAAATATCCTTTACTCCTAATAGATTTATATACCTCATAGCACGACGTATAATCTTTCTAATTACATAACCCCGTCCTTCATTAGATGGGATTATACCATCTGCGATTGCAAAAGAAACTGCACGTATATGATCAGAGCAAACATTAAATGCGTTTATGTTCTCACCAGTAATTTTTATTTTAAATAAATCAGATGCAAAATTTTTAAGATTAATAAACGTATCAGTATCATAGTTACTATGTTTATTCTGTAGAACAGATGCAATACGCTCCAACCCCATACCAGTATCAATATTTTTTTGTCTTAATTCTTTTAATTTTCCGCCAACCGTATCTCGAAAATTTTGCATAAACACGTTATTATAAATTTCAACATAACGATCCCCATCTTCATCAGGAGTTCCAGGTTTACCACCGCTAACAGAATCCCCATAATCAAAAAATATTTCTGTGCTTGGACCGCATGGGCCAGTATCTCCCATAGCCCAGAAATTATCTTTATCTAATCTTATAATTTCTGAATCTGGGATGCCTGCAATTTTATTCCACAATCTTGCCGCTTCTTCATCCGTATAATGAACTGTTACAAGCAATTTATCTTTTGGCAATTCAAAAACCTTTGTAAGCAATTCCCATGAAAATTTTATCGCTTCTTCCTTAAAATAATCACCAAATGAAAAATTACCCAACATCTCAAAAAAGTTATGATGACGAGATGTATATCCTTAATTATCTAAATCATTTTGTTTTCCACCAGCACGCAGGCATTTTTGTGATGAAGTAGCACGTTTATAAGAACGAATTTCTTCACCCAACATAACTTTCTTCAGCGGAACCATACCAGCAACAGTAAATAACAAAGTATTTTCATCTTCGTTTGGAAGAAGAGAAGCAGATGGTAAAACAGTATGACCATTAGACTTATAAAAATCTAAAAAAGATTTACGAATATCACTCGTTGATAACATGATTTTCCATTATTACTTTTCCATTAATCATATACCGGTAGATCCAAATCCCCTATCTCCCCGATCTTTATTTTTCGTAATATTATCAAATTCCTCATTTGATATTTTAGATATAGGTAATTGACAATATGGAACAATCACAATTTGGGCAATACGCTCCCCTTTTTTTAATTCAACTTTCCCAGAAACAGATTTTGCAACAATTCCAACATAACCTGTATAATCTCGATCAACTATTCCTATACAAACCTCAATTCCACGTTTTAAAGCAGAAGAACTCCTGGCAGCAAGCAAACCAAAATATCCAGATGGAATATCAAATCTGGTATAAGTCGCAAGTTTTACATACTTATCGTCACTTAAGATATAATCCTCGGCAATATATAAATCTAAACCACATGAATCTTTTGTGGAATATGATAAATCAAACTCTGATGTATACTGGATCATTTTCACCTCTTCTTAAAGTAAAACATACAGAGATAAATCCGTATGTTTAAAAGCTTAAATATTACAAACCTTTTAAAATTATATTCTCATTGGCATTAATACATATAATGAAGACCCATTATCAATTTCGGAAACAACTGCTGGAGAAGAACTATCCGCAATAGTAAACCGGACGTTGTCTCCTTCAATTTGACTAGCTATATCTATTAAATATTTTGCATTAAATCCAACCTCAACAGAATCATCACTGTTATATAATCCACCAATCTCCTCTTTTCCACTTCCAGAATCTGGACTATCTGCAGAAATTTTCAAGCCATCCCTACTTATGTTCAATTTAACAGCTTTTGATTTATCTCC
>CAUTVF010000021.1:0-14352 GCA_963541805.1 uncultured Alphaproteobacteria bacterium | reverse complement strand
AAAAATTAACACTTATAACATTTGGATGTAAAATTTGTCAATTTTAAAATTCCAAATTAAAAATCAAAAAATTACTAGACTTATACTTTAGTATAATTTTAGTAAAATTTTGCATTTTATAAAAATCGATTATAAAGTTATTAAAATTTCAAAAATTAACTTTTATAATGCGAAGCATAAAATTAGTAAAATTTTGCAACTTTAAAATGGTAAAATAATAAATATTCAAAAGGGATCAAACTAAATCTCAGAGGCACTACGTCTACTCAATTTAAATAAAAATAAATTAAAAAAATTATATAATATACTCAATATCATTAGCTTCACAATACTTCGATACTTGGACAGCACAGAATCTGCAGCAATCAAATTCAAAATTCTGAATATTCTCATAATTCCAATTTATCGGGATTTGTGCTTCTAATGCTAAATAACAAGGATATAAGTTACCATATACATCAAGTTGTCCCCAATGATTAATAAAGCTTTTACATTTACATTTTGTTGATTTAAGTTGCAGCCGATTTGCCAATTTATATGCTAAATCATATTGTTTTACTTTTTTAGCCGGCATAAAAGATTCAATATCAAATGGATTTTTGTAGTTTTGAGGCAATTTTGGATAAAAGGACTCAGTATAATATTTAAAACTAAACGGTTCTACAAGATTTTTAAACGCTTCTGAATCCAAATCATCAGAATTATATTTAAATCGAATTATTTGTGCATAGTCAACCGGTTTTTCAAATCTCAAGGCTTCTGCATTTTTTAAAATATTGTCTAGCGAAGTTCCAACTCTATATTTTGAATGCAATTCTTGTGTCGATCCGCATATTGTAAAATATACTTTATCATTTAAATTTAACAAAATTCCAAGATTTTTCCAAAAATCTGAATTATTTGTATCCCCATTGGTGCAAATTTCGATATCAATTTTACGATTTTTAAAATATTTTACAATATCCAGAAATTTAGGATATTTTGTCGGCTCCGAAACTGATCCAACTAGCCTTACAACTTTTAAATTTTCAAATAAATTTAATTGATTTATTAATGAATCAAAATCCCTTATAATTGTTTTTGGATACTTGTCACTAAATGCTTTGTAGTTTCTAAAACAGAGCGGACATTTTGCATTACAAATTGTTGATAATTCAATTTCGAGATCTTCAACATTTCCATACTTATGTTTATCACGATTTATAATATCGCTTAAACATTCCATCCAAAATCTCTAGCTTGTTGTTGAATGTTTTTAACTATTTCTTGTATTTCCTCGGGAGTTAGTTTCTTTTTCCTTGTTGTAGGTTTTCTAACCGGTTTCGGCTTTGGTTTTGGAACTTCTGATTTTGCTTTGGCTTCTTTAGCTTTGGCCTTAGAATCCAAGATTTCATTAACCTTTTTTGCAATTAATGCAGCCCGATATTCTTCGCGTTTTTGAATCTCATCAGAAGTTAGTGAAAATCTCCTAACCTTACAAACATTTTTCTTTAACGGTTTTTTAATTGGAGTTACATACAATGGCAATTCATATGATTCAGCAAATTTAGCATTATACGAATCAAGCAGTTCTGCTTTTCTCGCAGCTTCTTGTCTTTGCTTTTGAACTTTTTTAAATCCATATCGAGCGCGTTGATATTTACGTCTACTTTCAGCCTTACGCTTCGCGTCTGCTTGAATCATTTCGTCGATTTTAGATCCAATTTGTTTCTCGACTCGCTGTTTTATTGCTTCAAACTTATCCATTTTAAATCTTTTTTTTTAATTATTTATTTATATTAAAGGTTTCCATAAGTTGTTGTTAAACTTCCGCTTTTAGATTTTGCTCCTCTAAATGATTCACAACTATGCCTTACATTCTCAAGTTTTACAAGAACTTTATCAGTTTCTGCAGCTTTTGAAATTGCTACATATATTGCTTTTGTAAGATCTTCTTGTAACCAGAATCTTTGAGCAACAAAATTAACAATTCTTTGAAGTTTTGAAATACCAAGTTCAAATTCATTTGGAATATACGAAATTGTGCATTTTCCCTCGAAATTGAAAAACGGTAAGAAATGATGACTACAATTACTTACCAAATCAAATGATTTTTCAATAATTCGAGATCCATAAACATTTGGAAATTTTGCAAGTCTAATTGGCTTGCTGAATCTGCCTCCGCCGAGCTCACAATCGTCGTCCGTTGAGGAGCCAACCCAAATTTTTGCAATTCTACCAGGTGTTCCAATATTATCTAAATCTGCAATTTCCGCAACATTTGGATCATTTAAATCAACTTTCATTGCTTTAAATGCTTCTGTCAAATGATATTGAGTAGCAAGTCTTAAAATATAATGAATTAAATCATTAATATTTTGTCCACTCTCAAAAATATTTTCACAAGATTTAAATGGCTTTATTGCTTCATATTGTTTATAAAGCTTATTAAAAGCCGATTTTGATATACTCGGATATTTTTGGTGAAATCTTTCCCATATAAATTTTAACATTCTTAAAATCCTTTTATGCTGTTATTATATACTATAAATGTTTAATTTTTGAGTTTAAAAAATTATAATTTTAAAAAATAAAATTTTTTATTATAAATTTATATATACAAACTAAATTTTTTAGATTTGCTGTAAATTAGCCGTCGGCTAAAATACATTTTATTTAAAAATTTAAAATTACAAGCTTTTTATGATATTTTTTAAACTCACAAAATCAGTTTTTTCTACATTATTTAGTGTTAATTCCATATCCGGAACCCTATATTGAATTTCATAAAATTCATCACCAAATACGGATTTTGGATCTTTTGTGCAATAATCAACATAATAAAAATCGCAAATATATTCAGCAAGATTTCGCATATTTGTATTATTAAATTCACACCCAACATTGAAAATTCCAATTTTTTTCTGTGACTCAAGCTGATAAACAATATCACAAAAATCTGAAATATCACAAAAACTTCTAATTGCAAATGGACTATAAACAGTTAAATTTTTATTATTTTGAGCTAAATAACACCATTTTGCTAATACTGATTTTTCTTTATTTTGTCCGATTCCTACAATATTAAATGGTCTTAAAATTAAGAAATCTTTTAAAAATGTTCTTATTTGAAACTCCATTGCAAGTTTTTGGACAGCATATGATGATCTTAATTTTGGACTTATTGATAGGGATTCAGATTCTTTGAATATTGCAGAATTACCATATACTTCAGAACTGCTTGTAAATATAATTCTTTTATTATATGCTTTGCAATATTTTAATATTTTTGCATTCATTACAATTGCGTCATCAAATGTCTTTGAAACATTTTTAAGAATATTACCAACTCCAATCGGACTTGCAAAATGACAAACTACATCGCAATTTGCAATTGCTGATTCAAGAATATCATCGAATCTACAGTCTGTTAAATCGATATTAAAATCCGCATTTTCTAAATCAAGCGTTTTTACTTTATGTTTATTTGATTTAAGAAATTCCGCAAAATGACTTCCAATAAAACCGGATCCGCCTGTTACTAAATATTTCATTATTTAGCCCTCTTTTTAGAAATTTTTGAATCCGCTTTTATTTTAACGTTTCCGGATTCGTCAATATTAAAATCAGGCATATTTTTAAGTTCATATGTAATAAGCTCTCGATCTCTTGATGATAATACATCATTTTTTACAAGCTCATTAAAAAATCCGATTTTTGCCTCTGGAGATTCTTGAATTTTTAAATATTCTTTTGCTTTTAATAATTGACCTTTATATACGATATCTGTTGCAATGCCTCGTTTTAGCATTTCATCGGAGTCGAACCAAAAATCTTGGCCTTTTATCAAATCATCAAATTCTGCTTCAGTTATATATGGCCCTAAAATATTTTTGTAATATTTTTTATAAAAGTTTGAATCGAATTTATGTTGAGCTTCCATCTCATTTGCTTTTCCAAAAATTCCGCTTGAAAAATTATGAATCATAAAGCTTGAATTTTCGAAAACAATTCTCGAATCTCCTAATAAGAACATAAATGCTCCTGCGGAGTAGCCGTGTGGATTTAGGAATGTCGTTGTTCTGCCATAAAATTTATCATTTATTACTTGTTCAAATCTCTGGAGCTCAGTTAAAAGACCTCCATTTGAGTGAATATAAATGAATAAACTATCATTATAGTCAGCATCAATAAGCTCATTAAATAAAGGATCTAAGTCAATATCATTTTCGAAATCTCCAATATTTAATACATAATCTTGTGGAACTTTTCCAACTGTTTTTCTTGACAATGAATGAGTTCCAACTTGAAAAATCGTTTCTTTGATTTTACTCAATTCCAAATCCTTTCAATAAACTAATAAATTTGCAAATGATTCTTTGTTTAAAAGAAGTCTAATATTTTTGAAAATTAAATCACTAAATTTTGTTTTAACTTTTTTATTATTTTGAATAATGTAGAAATCCGCAATATAAAATCTAAAATTTTGAGTTTTATTAATTATAAAATAAACTTCAATTGTTTTGGAATCTTTTTCAAATGTTGCAATATACTCAATATTTGAATTTAAATCCGTATTAAAAGTTGTTGTAATTTTAAATAAATCTTTGAAGTTTTCGGATGCTAATTGTTCAAATATGCTCATATTTAAATCCTTTATGAGCATATTATAGCACTAAAAAGTTTAATTTTTTGATTTTTAGTGTATAAAAATTAGTAATTTTTACATTTAAATGTAATTTTACTATTTTTTAAGGTTTCGGGAATTGTGTAGAATCCTGAACTGTTTTAAAGTCCGAATGAACTTGGCAAACAACTTGCCTATCTTTATTCACATCACAAACGCAAGTTTTCACACTAACATTTACACCATTTTCGTTTTTAAACACATATGCAATATTTTGATTAGTTGCACATTTTTCTTGGATAATCGCATTTGTATCACACGTGCAAACTTGTTTATTTGTATAAGAACTTTGATTATCTATATCACCTGGATTATTGTCAATTTGCCCGTGTATTGATTTTTCCCAAATCGCTTGCCCCGTAATTTTCCGATCCCATTGGGCATCTACGTTGCACGAGCAGACTTCGGTATGAGTTGCGTATTGATTATTGGCATCCGGTGAACTTTTTCCATATCTTTGCTCATTTATCGTGCCACCGTATTCGCCGTGCCCACCGCACCAATAGGAATTCACGTTGCACGAGCAAGAATACAAATAATCATACCAAGTATTGACGGAGTCCGAATATTCTGCATTTGTTGGACAAGTAGCATTATTACAGTCGCAAGTGCAGTAATTACAATCACAAGTGCAGTAATTACAATCACAAGTGCAGTAATTACAATCGCAGGTGCAATAATTACAATCACAAGTGCAGTAATTACAATCGCAAAGACAAGCAACGCGGAGTCTATTTAAATAATCTCGATATTTATTAATTCTTTCTGCAGTGATAATTGCATTTGTTAATGATTCTTGCATTTTAAATTCAATTTCGGAATCGATTCTTAATTTTAAAGAAATTTTTCTTGTTACTCTTTTTTGAAGTTTTTTATCAGCATTATAGTCTTCCACTATTTCGTCAAATGAACAACCCTGCGGTTCTATTTTTACATTATTAAACCATTTAATATTTAAACTTCCGATATCAGCAATTCCAACAACAACTTTTTCTTTTTCAAACTCCCGAACATTTTTAAATATCATTTTAAAATCCGGCAACCAAACTTGATTTAATTGTGAATTTGGCTCATTATATTCTTCGGTGATATTCCACCAATTATAAATTTGTTCAAATTCAAAATTTATTACATTTCCATCAACATTCATTGATTTGCATTTAAATGGAAGTCTTGCGAACATCGATTTAAAATTAAAATAAAAATTGGCCTGATTATTGAGAACTTTTTTAAAATCTTCATTATTTGCAAGTTCACTCATATTAATATTATCACCAACATAAGTGGATAATGTATTCCTTATTAAATTATAATGATTACTATAAATTACTTTTCCGGTTGAATGCGGAATTGGAGAAACTTGTGCCGGCTTTGGATATTGGCTTACATTCTCAAAAAATGAACTTCTTGCGTTAATTTCCTCATTTAATGCATTAATAAATTCAACAATTTTACTCGCGGTTATTGTTTCGCCTTGACTAATTCTGATTCCAAAATTAAAATAATTTGTCGGTCTTTCCGAACCAGATTCTACTCCGTCGGTAACAAATTTATATCGATTTTTTGCTTTGAAATCCCAATCAGTAAATATTTTAGAATTTAGCAAAGAGCTTTTTAAAGTTATTCCCATCTAAACAAGTCCATTTTTAATTATTTATTGAAATCAATAAAATTATAAAAGTTTCATAAGTGAGATTCTAAAGATTCCAATAAATTTATAAAGTTCGCAAAGACTCGGCTGATTTGTATAATCTGTCCATTTTGATTCAAAATTTTCTTTTTTCGATATTGAGCACTTTGTTGAATTACATTTTAAACAATAATGTGTAAAACAATTTTTACATTCATCCGGAATTTGCTCCAATGTTTTTCTATATTTAAATGTTGATTTTAAAATATCATTTAAAAATACGTCATTTGGTAAATCAATACTTGAAACTTTTAAAGAATCTTTAATAGTTGGCTCGTTGAAAATTCCGTGGCAAGGATATAAATTGCCGTCTATTTCAATTCCAGAATAACTATCACCTGCGTGACAAATTGCTTTATTTGGATTCATCCAACCAAAATCAAATATTTTATTAGTTTTATAAAATTCGATCATTTGTGGAGCAATTTTAATAAATTGATTTTTTAAAATTTCTTTTATTGATTCTAATTCGGAATTACTAAAATTATAATGACTCATATAATCAATCGTAGGACTATAAATAAGAGGCTTATTTAAAACTTTTGACATTTTTTTAAATTCAAAATAATTATCTGCAATTTTATTAAAGTTTTTTGCCGCAATTGTTGGATGAATAATAAATGGTATTTTTAATTCATTTAATTTAAATATATTTTCTTTAACTTTTAATGCAGATCCCTTTCCTGCTAAATTAAGTCTATCAACATCGTGGGAAGCAATTCCATCATATGATATTTGTGTAAGAAATTTCGGCGTTTCACCAACGGTGAAATCGGAGAATTCTTTAAGAATTTCAAATATTGTATCAGAATAATGATATCCATTTGAATACATAAAGAATGAAACTTTTGGATGCCATTTATAATAATTTAGAAGTTTTAGAACTCCATTCAAATTAACAGTTGGCTCGCCGCCCCAAAAACATATTCTAAGGCCTCCGAAATTTTGCATAAAATCTTTATTATAAAGTAAGTAATCAAATTTATCAATTATTTTTTTAAGTGTTAAATCAGAAATATTTTTAAGAGTCGGCTTCTTAAAATTTTCTATACAATATGTGCATCTTAATGAGCATTGTTCCGTCATATTGATATCAAAATTATACATTCTATATTAGTTTCCTATTTTGGGATTTAGCAATTTTAACCGAAGGTTTTTAATGCTAATTTAAAGTTTTATCTTATTATATATTATATAATAAAATTAAAAATGATTAAACGGGTTCGCGTTTCCAGAAACTTCGAAATTTGAATCATTATATTGATATTGAATTCCGTTGAAAATCTCAAAATTACATCGTTTACAAAAATCACAATTCAGATAACAAATCGGTTTTTGAGTATATTTAAAAATTTCAATTGCATATTTTTTGGCAGATTCTTTTATAAATCCAATTTCTGATTCATTAAAATTAACAATTATTTTATCAATATTTGGATTTAGACTCAATTCTATCAAATCTTTTAAATATGTTTTAATATTTCCAGAATGAATTGTATATCTAATACTAAATTTAAAATCAATTTTATTAATCAAATCTTTTACAAAATCAGTATTTTTATTATTAAATTTACGCCGAAATTGACCTGATCCATCATATGAAATTTCCAAACTAAAATGATTCTTAAGATTCAAAATTTTATTTTTAAATTCAACCAAATGTTTTGAAAGATAATATCCATTTGTTGTTGTTGAAATATTAAACTTATGATTTTTTGACTCAATAAAATCTAAAATTTTATAAAATAAATCCGGATTTAATAGTGGCTCGCCGCCAAATAAAACAATCGTTGATATAAGTCCGGATTCTCTTTCGACAATTTCATTTATAAATTTTTTTGCATTTTCAAAACTTATAAAACTCGGCTTTGCCGAATTTCTTGATTTTGCTTGATAGCAATATTCACAATCGAAATTGCAACAATTAGTTAAATATAATATATTCGTTTTTTGATTTTGAAACGTCATTAATTCGATTTTTTATATGCTTGCAATCTTTCATAAATCGGCTTGCAATACCCGTCCAATTCATCTTTATTGAATCCAATTTCAAGTAGCTGTTTTCTAACATTTGCAATTTCTTTTAAAGCAAACTCATATGAAATATCGAGTGCATTTAATGCTGCAACACTTAGTGAATATATAGTGGAATCAAATAACTTTTTAATATTACTATATAGCACAGTATTTGCTATTTTATGACCGCTAAGTTGAAAATTATTGCAGAATTCAATAATTGATATATATGGACTTATATTATTTTTATTAAGCGGAATATCATTTTTAAGACCATAATCAACAAGACTTTTTACTGCTTCATATCCATATTCATAATCTGCTACTGTTAAAGAATGTATAATTTGGAGTCTTAATTTAATTGGAATAAAATCAATTGAATCTATAAATTTCCTAAAAAATTCTTTATTATTTAAATTAGTTTCACACAATGTCATCGCTCTTAATGATTCATCATAATCACTTCCATTTATTGAAAGTCTCGTATATTTTGGAGACTCATAAAGAATTTTATTTGAATCCATTTTTTGAGAAAGTTCATTTGATGTAAAAATTTCATAAGCATCGTTTGTTTCGAGCAATTTAGCATTTATTGCGTCGATCAAAATTTGTTTTTGGAGTCCAATGATGTCCTTAAACCAAAACGTAGGTTGTTGAGTTCCGAGTTTTTTAACACATTCAATAATTGTTTCTTTATTTTTACTAGTAAACGCTTTTGAAATATAATATATAATATTTAAATCATAATTATCTGGCTCAATTAGATAGTCATATCTTTCGTATATTTGCTTTGCATCAGAAAGAAGTCTCTGATCAAAAAGCATAAAAAGCATCGGTCTAAGTCTATCAATTGTCATTTAATTTAGCCTCTAACTCATTATAAATATCAGATATTTCCTTCTTTTGAACATCAGAAAGACCAGATTCTATGTCTAATTTTGCATCTGCTTCGAGACCTTCCTCAAGACCAACTTGTTTAATAAGGTCTGCGGCGAGTGCATTATATTGATACCCGAGCATTCCGTTAACATCCGAAATTGAATCTGCTGCCTTTGCTAAGAAATATGCAGCATTTATAATTTGTATTCTTTGATCCTTACTAAAATCAAATTTTGCATTTTTTATATTATTAATATCCATTTTGTAAACCTTTAAATTATTTATGCATTTTTTAAATTTCAAAAATTCAAAATTTTATGCTACGCATATTTTTTTGAATTTTTAAGAACCGGATTTAAATTTCTTTGCCAAAACATTTGGAGCAAAATAAAGTCCAGAATCCCAGTACGGTGTTTGTGAATATTTTTCAAGAAAATCTTGTAATTTAAATATATTATAATTTAATTTCAATTCTGCTTGAACTATTGATCCTTCGGATAATATTTTATCTTGACTAATAAAATTTTTCAAATAACTATTTTTGCATCCATATACTCGATATCTATTTGAAAAATATCTGCCAAAATAATAAATCCTGCCAATATGCTTTGAAAGCAGTTTCGCAGATTCATTATTATCGAGCCAAATAAAAGAAATTGAATCTTTGAAATAATTATAAGCATCGTTGAAACAGAGCGAAATTGCTGCAGAGCCAGAGCTATTCGCTTGTCTCCGTCTATATTTGTATTCATCAGAACTTGTTAACGGAATTGTTTTTGAAATTAATAATCGTTTTGATGTTCCAGAAATTTCATCATATTTTAAAATAGTTGGATCAATATCACAATCTAAATACCATTTATAACTTTTGGTATGTAAGAATTCTTTAAACGGAATTCCGAGTTCAAATAAATGCTCAATTGTTGTATTATAAAAATCCGTGTTATAGAAATCATCAAATGAAAATATCATTAATTTACTTTTTTATCTTATTTATGCATTTGACATTTTCTTTAACATTTGCTTTTTTAGCATCCAAATATTGTTTTGTGCTATGAACTTTCCAACCATTTTGTGATTTTTTAAATAAACTTAACAAAAATTTAAGCATCTAGGATCCTTTTAAAATTAAAACTGTGGTGAGTTTCTGTTCTATCCACAATTATAGAAACTGCCTTTTTATCAAAAAGAATTTCAAACATTTTTCTCAAATCACCTGCCGAAATTCCATTAAAATTAACTAAAAATGAATCTAAATACATTTCAGTTGAATTGGAATTAAAATGAACACAAGGTGTTTTAACAAATGTATATGATTCTACATATTTGGTATTAAAATCTTTTTGCTCATATATATTGATTTGCATTTTAAATCCTTTTAAAAATTAAAAATAATCAACAACTCTAAAAACGGTATTGAAACCTTCGGCATAATACGAAATATTATTTTTTATTGCAAGAAAATCATTAAATTTCAAAACTTCTTGAATTTGAAAATTATTAATATATTTTGAATAAACTGATATTAATTTATTCTTAATTTCTGGACTTACGTGTTTAACGGTATCATAAGTTTTAAAATCTCTTACATCAAATGTATATAATGCTTGAATATCGGATCGTTCACTTCTGCAATTTACTAAAACTGCTTCGTTTACAATTCTATGATCAATGTGTAAATCAGCAGTATGAGTAAAAACATTGACCGGATGAAGCTCTTTAATTACTTTGCCGATTTCAGCATTTAATGCATCTCGCGGAATTCGTTGAAGTTCAAATGGTATATATTTTAAATAATGATACTTACAACCAAATTCTTTTTCAATTTGTCTTGAATATACTTCACGAATATCAGCTCCGCAAACAACCAAAATATCGGTTTCTCTGTTTATTATTGAACTGCATCCGAGAACTTCATCATCGTAGTGGGCAACAACAATTAAATTTCTCATTTTGATTTCTCTGCTTCAGTGGATTTTTCAGCTTCTGATTTTTCGAATCTTGCTAAATAATCTCCAAACATATTACTTTCAAACTTTTTAACTTGTGATTCAATGTCATCAATATCAACGATTTCATAATTTTTAAGATTTATTAAATACATATAAAGAGTTTGAAAATCTAAATTTGTCGAAATATTAAAGAAATATTCAAAGTTTCCAGCATCGATCTGAAGTTGATTGAAATCGCTATTGTAGCGGATTGAAACTATTTTACTCGAGTCAATATATTGATTATTGATAATCATTTTAAAATCCTTTAAATTATTAATCCAAGTTTAGATTGGATAAACTTATTAATTAAAAATAATAAAAAATCAGAATCGTCAAGGGAGTCCTCGAAATCTTGTTTTGACAATGAATTTAAAAATTCAAGTAAAAACAAGTCTGAATAAATCATACAAATTTCCGGCTGATGTGATTTTAGTAAATCTAAATTCATTTCGCTTCCTTATCCGGATATGCGATAATTGGCTGACAAACATTATATTGTTTTCCATCAAAAGAAATTACTAAATTTCCAAATGGCTGAAAGAAATCATTTTCAATTTTTCGATTTACAATTTCTTGAACATTATATGTTGCAGTATTTAAATCCATTGAACTTGAACAAATAATTAGATATGTTATAATTGTTTCCATTTTTTTACCTTATCATTTATAATACTTAATCCATATCTCGATAGACTATATCCAACAAATCATCGACAGAAATATTTTTTGATCCATTATAGATTTCAATATCGCCGCAAGTTACAAGCAACGATGAAAAATCACTGCAATAATGAAATCCATCGCAATGAAATTGATAAACTCCATTGCTTTTTATCATTAAATATGCGAGTAAATAGGGACTATTTTTTAAATGTTTTAGAAGTGGAACACCTACTCGCGATAAATGATAAAATCTTGCATTTGAAAGTATAAAATCTGCAATTTTAGCGTCAATTGGAGTTTCATCAACGCGAATATCAACAGTTTTGAGAATTTTTAATTCTCCCAAATCTGCTTCAAAAAATTTGATGAAATCAGAATCCGTATCAATCATCATACAAAGATTTATCGGCAATAAAACTTCGTCTTGTGGAATTAGATGCTTAACTATTTTCATTTACTGAAATCCTTTCTTTTTGTTATAATTATATAATATTAAAACTGAATTTACACGTAATCAAAATTTTACTAATTTTATGCATAAGCATTATAAAAGTTAATTTTTGAATTTTACTGAATTTAACCGAAGGTTTAGATTCGTTATTTTTAAAGCACCATACCAGAAAATTTTATTTTATTATATAAATTTATATAATAAAATAAATTTTTTATAATTAGCGTCCATAAACCTTCGGTTAAAAATCGTAATTTTGATTTAAAATTCAAAAATTAACTTTTATAATGCGAAGCATAAAATTAGTAATTTTTTGCAAATACAAAATCGTAAATTAAAATACTAAAATTATGCATCGCATAAAATTAGTAAAATTTTGATTTTGCTAAATCCAGTTTCTTAATTCAATTTTAAGATTTGATTGTATTTTAGAAGTATCAAAAGTATTTTTTGGATTTGATAAATTATTAAAGTTGTTTCCAGTGTCCAAAAACTTTTGTAAATAATAAATTCCACGATATCCTAAATCATATAATTCTGAACTCATTTTTGAAATATCAGACTCATTTAATAAATCAAAATGAACTGTTGTTCTTACTTCAAACTTATTTTCAAAATTGTTAATTAAATATTTGAGAGTTGTTTCGAATTTTGAATATGCATTAATATTTGTTATAATTTTATATTTTTCAGGAAGTGCCTTAAAATCAAGTGCAATATAATCAACTAATCCGTCATTTACAACTTTTTTAATAATTTCAGGATTTACTCCTGAAGTATCAATTTTGATTTTAAATCCGAGATCTTTAATCTGTTTACATAAATCGTAAAAATTACTATAACTCGTGCATTCTCCCCCGGAGAGAACAACGCCATCGAGTAAATTGACGCGTTTATGTAAAAATTTAAATAAATCGGCTTCAGACAGCTTTCCAGAGCCTTCAACAACGCTTGTATTGTAGCAATATTGGCATCTTAGTGGACATTTTGCAAACCAAACTACGCAGCATAAATTTCCAGGCCAATCAGTAAAAGTATTTTTTGTTATTTCGTAAATTGGATATTCGTTCATTTATTTAATTTAAAATTACTTATATTGGAATCACTAATGTTTCCAACAATTTGACAATTTTCACATTCGTTTCCAATTTTTAGAATTGGATCATCCAAATTTTTAGAACTCATATCAAAAGCATCTAAACGATTAAATTGTATTTGATATTCTGTATCGCAGTATTTTACAATATCATTGGTATAAATTTCATTTCCGCTAGAGTCTTTAAATCCAGTCCATATAAAAAGCTCAAATTTTGTCCAAATTTTAATTTCATCATTAATTCGAATTTTGATTGAAGTTAGCTTATCAGAATTATTAAAAAATATACCAACTACTGGCGCTACTTCGCCAGTTTCCGTATTTTTTGCTTTAAATTTAAATGGGAATTTCATATTTGAATCCTTTTATGAAATTATAAGGATATTATAGTATTTTGGAGTTGAATTTTAGAAAGCGGATTTTAAAAATCCGCAATTTTAGTTATTTTGATTTTTGAACAGCTTTATCACAATCAAAATATTGTCGTTCTTTGTGTTCGCCCTTTTTACCGGTATTAAATGAATCCGTTGGCCTCAAGTAACCCATAACTCTGGTATATACTGAACACCTCGTCCGCTTCGCTTCAAATTCTGGCTTGAATTCCATTAAAATCCTTTTATTTTGAGATATAGTAAAATATTTATTATTTTGAAAACTGAATTTAAGAATTCAAAATTAACACAATTTACATTTATATGTAATATTTGTTAATTTTGAATATATTTAAATGTAATATTTGTTAATTTTAAATACATTAAAATATTTAAAAATTAAATTTTGGTAATTTTAAATACATTAAAATATTTAAAAATTAAGATTTTACGATTCCAGAAACTTCAAAAAATTTTGGATTATAAGTATGCTCAATTCCAACACATTCATATGAGCTTGTATTAT
>CAUTVF010000020.1:0-15381 GCA_963541805.1 uncultured Alphaproteobacteria bacterium | reverse complement strand
AAACAATATAGTTCAATTACAAATGATTGGATAGTTGCTGGAGATTTAAGTAAATGGATTATAAAACATTGCTGTTTGGGTGATACGATTGATGGTGTTCCAAAAATAACGGATTTTTTGAGATTTTCTGATTCATTTAAAACTTATTTAAATGGTAAGTATAACGAATTAGAGTTTTATAAATTGCCATATTCTGAACAAGATTCGATTATTGAAAATTTCAATGTATTCAAAAAGAATAGAAAAGGTGAATTGACCGAAACTAAAGATGTTTATGATCCAATTCCATTTGGTGAAGCTAAATTATTTAAGACAATTGAACAATACGGAAGTCTTGAAAATTGGCTAGATTCAAATGAAATTTTGAAAATGCAATATGAAATTAATAAAAAACTTGTGCTCGATTTATATGTTCCACAAAAAATTGAATCTGATATTTTAAATGCTTATTTGGAATCTCCAACCGATTTTGATTTTGAATCAATTAAAAAATATTTAGATTTCTATAAACTCGAATATGTTGCAAATGATTTTAAAAGAATCTTTACCGACGATTTAAAAACCGTTAAATTCTCTGAATCTAAAAATCTTAACTTCAATTTAGACTCTCTAATATTTTAAAATCCATACGGAAATGTATGGATTTTCAACTTCTAAGCCTTCGGCTAAATTTTTTGAACCTTTATAAAAAATTATTTTTATTATATAAATTTATATAATTAAATTTTTTATTATTCCACTTAAATTTTACGAATTCAAACCTACGGTTAAAATTCGTTACTTCAATCCAAAAAATTACTAATTTTATGCGAAGCATTTTATAAGTAATTTTTTTGAAGCCAACCGGAAATTAAATTTATTTTATTATTATATAATAAAATAAAATTTTCTGGTATGGTGCTTTAAAATTAACACATATAAACCTTCGGTTAAAATTCGTTTTGAAATCAAAAAATCTCCATTTAAAAAATTACAAAAATTTTACTCATACAATGCGAAGCATAAAATTAGTATTTTTTAAAAAATGTAAACAATTTTGTATTATAATAAATATTCAAAAGGGATCAAACTAAATCTTAGAGGCACTACGTCTACGCGTTTAATACTACCAAATAAAAATTTAACTAAAGTATTATAAAATATCAGTATGTTAAGTCCAATAGATATCAAATATTTTAAACTCGCAGTCGGGAATGCTACAAAAGATTCAGATACTGATATTGCTGTAAAATGTCCAATTTGCGGAGATTCAAAAATACATAAGAATTCAAAGAGACTCCACTTATACCAAAAAAATAATATTACACTAGTAAAATGTTTTAATGGCGGGTGCGAAGTCAACAATAATATGTATAATTTTTTGAAGCTTTATTATCCGGATTTACTATCAAGCTATAAAAACGAAATGTATACTCAAAAAATTAAGGATTTTAGACCTGTTGATCCGGTTGACTTTGAATCGGATTTAACAAAATGTGATTTTTTGGATTCTAAATCCGATTCGAACATCATAAATCAAAATGATTCAATTAAAAATAATACAAATCCAGCCGACGGCTTAAATTGTGACTCTTTAAAATCTGAAGCAAGTTTTAAAATATTTCAAATAAACTCATTTTTGGATCCGATGTCTGAAGCTACAAAGGATTTTTTAAAATCCAGAAAAATCATAAATTATTCAGATTTTGGCGATTTCTTCTCGGGGAAGTCATTTACACATAATGGTAAATATTATGGAATTTCTGATTTTTTAGTAATTCCATTTTATTATAAATCAAATATATATGGATTTTATTCAAGAAGTTTAACGGAAAAAAAATTTGTTACTTGCTGCTTAAATGAAGGATATTCAATTTGGAACTGGTTTAATGTTGATTTAAATTCTGATCTATATATTTTTGAAGGTATTTTGGATGCATTATCATTTTATGAATTGTATGGCATAAAAAATATTATTGCACTTAATACAAGTAAAATTTCGGAAGCTCGACTAAATGAAATTAAAAAACCGATATTTTGTTTGGATAATGATTCTACTGGAATTAAATCAATGTTAAATTATGTAAAGAATCCAAAAGTAAAAGTAATAACATATCCGAAGGATTTAGAGTGCAAGGATTTTAATGATATTTTGCTAAAATGTCCAAATTTTAAACCGGAATTTGAATCAGGAATTAAAGCATTTTTAAAATTAAAAACTTTAATTTAATATTAATAATATAATTTTAATTTAGAAAGATTTTCAAAAAATGAAAAAAGAATTAAAAACTTTAAAAATTGATGAATTAAAGCCATTTTCATCAAATCCAAGACATAATAATGAGTCGGCAAAAATGGTCGCAAAATCAATTAAAGATTTTGGATATATAAATCCAATTGTAGTTGATGAATCTTTTACTATACTTGCTGGAAATACGAGATTTAAGGCGCTAAAACTACTTGGATATGATTCAGTCGAAGTTTTAGTTGTATCGGGACTTTCAGAAGCTCAAAAAAATGGATTTGTAATTGCAGACAACAGAGCAGGTGAATATTCAAAATGGAATATGGCAGCACTCGAAAGAATGCTTTCAAATATGAATTTAGACGCTGATGCATTATCAGAGTTTGGTATTTTAAATATTAAAGAACAAAAAAAGAAATTGGAATCGCTAGTTTATGGAAATTAATTTTTTGGATTTTTTAAATGGCAAATCATAGATTAGTATTTGGTATTGGTGCCGGCTTTTGTTATTCATTAAAGGATTATAAAACAGATTTACCAAAGCTTTTAAATGCTTTTGATAATGATATTTTAATATCAACCGTCGATATGCCTTTTACTTTAGCGAGATTGATTTATGATATTGTCGGTCAAGACCGATTATATTTGGATTCAGGCGGTTTTACATTATTTAAAGAACAAACAAAATTGGGAAGTGATAATCCAGAATTCTTTAAAAAATGTGAAAAAATGAAATCAAAATATTTAAGGCTTTTGAGTCAAATAAAAGTAAAAGAATGTTTTGAACTCGATAATGATTATTTTTTAAAAGATTCTGATTTAACAAGCCCAAAAAATTTCTTAAGATCCGAAATAAAAGAAATTACTGGATTTTATCCAACGCCCGTATTCAAAATGCACCAAGGATTCGCATATTGGAAAGCTCTTTGTGAAAGCAAAGAATATTCAAAACTTGCGATAGGAGGTCTTGCCCAAACAAGAGAGTGGAATACAAAGACTGATGAAATACGAGCAATGATGGATTATGCGAGACTTTGTGGTAAAAAAGTTCATTTACTCGGATGCCAAAATATTCAAGCATTTAAAGAAGTTCAGCCATCTACTGTTGATTATAGTATTTTTCAAATGGCAATTAATTTGGAGTTTGCAAAAGCAGAATTTTTAAATACTTCTGACAGGAAAATCATCAAAGAAACTGCAGTAAATTATCGCGATATTTCGCATCATATTACATTATGGGCAGTCGCCAGAGCGATGTCGAGATGCTTTCTTTATGATTCTTATCAAAAATCTTAAACTTTTAAATATTATAATTTTATAAAAGGAATTCAAATGAAAAATCCAATTATATTTTTAGATATTGACGGTGTTTTAAATATAAGATCAAATAGTTATTCAACATTGTCTATTGAACATAATTCTCGATTTGCTGATTCAATTTGTAGAATGGAATATTTTTTAGTTAAGAGACTCGAGTATTTGGTCAAAATGACAAATGCTAAAATTGTTTTGATATCTGCCTGGGATTTAGAATCCGCAAAAAATGAATTAAAAAATAATGATTTTAAATATGTAAAATCCGTTATTGATTTTGTTGGTTATAATAAAAATCGAATCAAAGCAATTAATGATTATGTTGTTAAAAATAAAATAAAATCATTTGTTATTTTTGATGATGAAATTCGAGCTGGTGATTTGAACGCATTACCAAGTTATGAAAGATTTCGATTTATTCAAATTGATTTTGAAAACGGAATTCAATCTCAAGATATTAAAAATGCAATTGGAATTTTAAATGTTAATTCCACAATTGTAAAATCACAAAAGATAATAACTGTAAATCCGGTAATTAACGAAATTTTAATGTCTAAATATTTGGACTCAGAATTTCAAAAAATAATTGATGAATCATTACCAGAATTATTAGCATAATGAATTTAATAAATCCAAATGATTTAGCATTTACACTAACATATCAGTCAAATCCAAAAAATCATAATATCAGGTCAAATCGTATTCCTCAGAAATATGATTATTTTGCCGAACTTAAGCGATGTATTGCTTCTATTCGGTATTGGTATCCAAATGCTGAAATTTACGTGCATTCTGATATTATGATAAATGTGGATGCCAAAGTAATTGTAAAACAATTTGAAAACAATTTTAAGGATTTATATGGATTTACAAGCATATATGAATCCGGAATTTTATTTT
Source organism: uncultured Alphaproteobacteria bacterium (assembly GCA_963541805.1). Classification (GTDB taxonomy): domain Bacteria; phylum Pseudomonadota; class Alphaproteobacteria; order Rs-D84; family CASDRH01; genus CAUTVF01. The sequence continues at coordinate 10,943 of CAUTVF010000020.1, read as the reverse complement.
CAAAACTTAATAAAAATTTACTTCATATTGATTTAGATATGATGCTCGTTAGGCCGCTTCCTATATTTGAATTTGAGTTTAATACGTTACTTGGAATTTATAATATTAAGGACTTCAAATGCCAAAGAAATCCAAAATTTGGAAAATTTCTTGCCGAAACTGATTTTATCCTGACAACTCCGCAATCGACTTTTTATACTGATTATTTTGAAGCTTATCCAAAAGTAATAAAATTACTCAAAAATGATGATCCGTATGATTATGAGGAATTTGTTGCTGATTTCTTAATATCTAAAGGATCTATATCAACGATATCAAATTACGAAATTGGAACTGGATTTCAAGAAACTGATTTTATTCCATACTTTTTTCATTCTCATATCCCGCTTTCTCGATAATTACGGGAAAATTCAGCTTAAAAATTATATAATATTATCAATTTAAGAGGGAGAGGTGATAAAATGCTAAGTTTGGAACATTGCGATTCTTCGGATTTGAATATAATTTTTGATCTCGAGACATATGAATTCCCATATGTTGATGTTTCAAAAGAATGCATTCGTTATTATATTAAAAATGGAAAATATCTAAGAATAGTCTTAGATGGTGAAATTGCCGGATACATCAACATCTCTCCCGTTAAAACATTTACAAGAATTTATAGTATTATTATTAAGAAAGAATTCAGGGGCAAGGGTCTTGGAACGAGCGTTTTAAGATATCTTAAAGAAACTCACAAAAATTTAACACTTGCTGTTGCAAAAAATAATAAAGCAAAAAAACTCTATAAAAGAGAAGGATTTATTGAATATGGTTCAGTTGCTGTTCAGAATCCGAGAACAATGCGATATGAACTTTGTGCAACAATGTATTATGGCTTTGAAAATATGAAGTGTAAACACGTTTAATTTTAAACATTTATATATTATAATATATAAAATAAAATTTACATTTGCAAAAAAATACTTAATTATGGAAATCCCGAAAATCAAATATAACTCCTTTCTCCTAAATTTGCGGGATTTTCATAATTAAATATTTTAAAATTTAGGATTTTTCAATGAGACTTAAAAATTATAAAATATCGATAATTGGTGATGCTCCAGAATCAATCAAAAATAATTACAATATTGTAAGTCCTTGCAATGAAACTGATATATTTTTAGTTTCTGATTTATCAGTTGATATTAGCAAACTTCTAAAACCGGATTGTTATGTAATATTTTTAAACACAAAATGCCCTTTTCATATTATTCATAATGAAATTCCAAGACTCGAAAAAAATGGTGCGAGATTTCAAATTTCTTTTGAAGTCGGCGTCGCATTAGAAGTTAATGGAATTTATCATATTTCGGCAAGCAATGATTCTTTAAAATCAATTATCGTTTCTATTTTTAAAGATTTTAAAATCAAATCACACCAATATTTGGAAATGCCAGAAATTCAATATTGTTATGAAAAGTTCAAAGAATTCACAATTCGCAATTTTGGAATTGAATTTAAAAAATATTTAAATGCTAAAAATGTTAAGATTGTATTCGATGATGATATTGAACCTTTTGATGTATCGGAATATATTACTGATTTTGAAAAAACTTTTGGATGTAAAAGTATTTTGGATTTTGACAATATAAAGAAGTTAAAATGATTATAAATGATAAAGAATTTATTTGGGTTGAAAAATATAGACCGCAATGTGTTGATGACTTAATTTTGCCATCAAAAATCAAACAAAAATTAAAATCATTTGTAAAAGAACCTTGTAATATATTACTTGCTTCGACAACTCCGGGAACTGGAAAAACTTCAGTAGCGAATGCAATTATAAAAGAATCTAAATGCGAGGCATTGTTTTTAAACGCAAGCTTAGAGCGCGGAATTGACACGCTTCGCGGAAAAATTTATCAATTTGCATCAACACAAAGTTACGATGGATCAACAAAAATTGTTGTGCTTGATGAATGTGATAATTATTCTCAAGACTCCCAATCTGCTCTGAGGGGATTTATTGAAGAATTTAGTTCTAATTGTAGATTCATATTAACTTGCAATTATGCAAGTAAGATAATTGAGCCGATATTAAATAGATTTGAAGTTTATGATTTTGATAGTGCATTTTCAAATCCAAATGAATTGATTCCGCAAATTTATGAACGACTTGAATATATTTTAAATAATGAATCAATAAAATTTGAAAAATCGGATTTAATAAAAGTTATTAAAAATCAGTATCCAAGCATTCGCGGAATGATAATGACTCTTCAAAAATACTCATACGATAACAAACTAAATGTCGATTCCGTATCAAATGATTCTGATTTTTCAAGGTTATTTGATTTTATCAAAAAGAAAGATTTTGAAGGAATTATTAAATTTATATATAGTCTTAATAATGCAAGCGGCTTTTATAGTTTTGCATTTAAACATATTTTAGATTCAGTTTATTCCAAAAAATCTCAAATAATAATGATATTAGCAAAATACCAAGATTTGGATATTCGAGTAAGAGACAAGAACCTTAACTTGGCTGCCTGCATTATGGAATTGGCTCCGTTGATATCATAAAATAATAAATAAATTAAAAGTGATTTAAATGAAATTTGCAGACTTTTATAAAAAATTAAATGAATCAGTTTTTTCTGATTTGGATTTTGAATCTCGCATTAAATCGATTAGCAAGCAACTCGCAGTTTATTTTGACGGATATTTTGATTTTGATTCCGATTTAAATTTCAAAAAACCCGGTGCTTCCGGAATTGGATATATGATCAATAATGGTAAAGTTAAAATAAGATTCAATATCGAGAATTCTGATTTAGAGGATTTAACAAAAATTAACAAGGCTCGCCCAGAATCAATGTATTTGAGCTCAGTTGATTATTGGGGATTTGAAAATAAAGATATTAGTAGGCCGAGCAAATCAATTGTATTTTTACAAACTGTTGATTTTATTCCACTATTGATTCCAATTGCAAAATTGCTAAATGCTGGAAAAGTCGGAAAATATACATTTGCCGATCTTGCAAAATATGATTTCAAAATTTCTGATATGACTGAGTTTGACAATGATATTCAATATATTGAAGATCTAAATAAAATTAGAAGTGAATATGTATTTGAAATAAAAACTGGTAAAATTGAAAATAATGATATTTTAGATTTTCAGACGAAAGTTGCTAAAATTGGAGAATACATAAATGATCGAATAATGAGTCGTGGACTAATTTTCGAGATTTATGGCGGAATTTCAAAAGTTGAATCAGCGAGCTTAGGATGTTTAACTGGGGATTTCGATTTTGAAGCCTCTGAGCTAAAAGAAATCTTTGATTCAGCAATTCATAAATATTTTGAAAATTATGAAATGTCAAAAGATTTTGATTTTATTTTAAATGAATTAAAAAACAAAGAAAATCGAATATATTTTAACATTGATTTTAATTAATTTTTAAGAATAAAAATGGTATAATAAAGGAAATAAAAGCAAATGATAGCATTTATTTTGGGTATTATAATTGGCTTTATTTTATGTCCGATTGTAATATTTTTAAGAGCGAGGAAATGTGATCAGTGGGATCGTTCCAATATGATGAATATTTTAAGAGTATTTGCTCATTTGGCAACGCACCCCGATGATTTTGCAAAAATGCAATATTCCGACGGATCAAAGCCATTTTGGTATTTGGGTTCCGATGAATTTGCTGATGTAGTAAAAAGTAGACCAAAACATTAAAGGTAAAAAATGAAAATAGTTGATTTTATTAAAGCGGCCAAAAAGGAATTTAATATCGATATTCAACCGAGTTATTTATCGATGATTAATCAAAATAATATTTTTGAAAACGATTTAGATTTTGATTTTAAAAATGGTTCAAAATCGGATTTTTTCAATTTTATGGATTCTATTGATAAAAAAATGAAAAAAAGAACAATTTATGTTGAACGCGCAATTGTTGATGACGTTCTTAATGGAAATAATATTGGAATTCCGGAAAAACAATTTAAACAATTGCTTTTAAAATTAATCCAAAAAGATAGAAAAATTAATTCAATAAAAATTAATGATCTTTCTTTAGGAATAGGCGGATCAATTAAAATTTATGCGACCGCTCTCGAAAATATTACTGAAAACTCTGATTTTTTGAGATTTGATATTGTTACGTCTTTAGTTAGAATGGCGATTAAAGATATTTTTTATGATTTTTTCAAAAATAACGTTGAAATTGATGGCGGAATGACGGACGATAAAATATATCCAAGAAATCCAAAATATGGTGAAAAATTTGAACTTTTTATTAAGCACGATATGAAATTGACATTTAAATAAAAAATTTTAGGATAAAGAAATGACGGTTGAAAATTTATACAAAACACTAAAACATTATAAATATTTTTTACCAAACGATGTTTTGGATTTTCTTTGTAAAAAAATGGAATCCGAAGTTGAAGAAGTTTTACACGACCCAGAATATATTGATTATGCTGTTAATGACTGGATTTCAAAATTTAAAAAATTAGGAACTCAAAAATACGAGCTTGTCCATTTTCTAAAAGTAAATGAAAATTTTATCAAAGATACAAATGTTGAAAATATCTTTAAATCAATTTTAACATCGACAATTAATAAAATTAATGATAAATACGATTTAAAATTATATTTTGAGAAAATTTTAGAAGGTGAAATATATTTATCTGCACCGAGACTCGGACAAAACTCAGCTGACGATTTCTTAAATAAAATTTCTGATTTTTATAAAGATTTCACACAACGGATTGAAACTGCTTTAAATGATTCATTCCCAATGTTTGATTACAAGGTTAATCTTGCTCCACTAAATAGTAAAAGATTAGCTACTTCGGTAAGAAAAATTTCTCTGAAAATCGGATATGGAACATATATTATACAAAAATGAAAGGATTTAAATGATTGAGCCACTACATAATTATTATTTAGTAAAAACAGAAAAAGAACCTGATATTAAAAAAACTGAAACCGGTATTTTGCTTGTTGAAGAAGCTAAGATAATTAAACGCCCAAAAAAAGGCGAAGTTGTCGCAGTTGGGCCAGATGCAAAATATGCAATAGTTGGTAAAACTGTTAGATTCCCGGAAACATCTGGTCTCGATATTGATGAAAATTTAATTTTGCTTAAAGAGATCGACATACTAGCAATTGAGAATTAAAATGGACTTAGCAAGAAGTATTCAATATAAGGCAAAAAAATTTGGAATTCGATTGCCGCAAAATTATTTGAATTTATATAAAAAAGCAGATGCATTTATTGATTTTGATGAAGTTGAGTCAAAATCTGCTTTTAGAGATGAAATGAAAGTTCAGGATTCAAATTTTAAGGATCGCGAAGCGAATTTAGGTAATCTTATAGAACTTGACCTCGTCAAAAATAATATGGGTTACCCATTTTCGCGAGTTTTAAATGATTTATGTGTAAAAGATTCAAATTTTAAATCATTTAAAATTACAAATGTTGATTTTTCAATTTATGGTGATATTTTGATATCAATTGAAATTATTAATGATGATTTTCAAAATGAAATTGATTCAAAACTTACACCATTTATATTTGAAAAATTTATAGACGTATTTAATGATTCTTATGCAGTTCAAATTAAGACACTAAGAACTAGTTATAGACCGACAATTAAAGAATCAGGAAAAACAGTAACCGCGACAATTAATGCAGATCGAATTGATTTTACATACGGAAAGTTGAAAATTTAAAATGGCAAAACAATTAAGTGAACCCACATTTCAGCAATATGCTGAACAAAAATTTGGAGTTATGATTCCTCTGTCCTATTTGTATTTAATAAGTTCAAATAGTGATGCGGATTATGATTTACTTGCATTTGATTTTAAAAATGGATCCAAATCAGATTTTGAAAAACATATGAAACTTATGGATTCGAAATTTAAAAATCGAACTAAAAAATTATTTGATGTTGTAATTAACGATTTTTATAAGTATAATAAAAAAGTTGTTCCAGTCGATCCAAATAAGCTGCTCGCAAATCTTTGTAGAAAAGATTCAAATTTTAAAACATTTTACATTGAAAATGTTCTGACCGGGCCAAATGCTCCAGTTATTATTACAATTAAACCGACAAATGGAAAAGTTGGAGATCCGGAGACGGAAAAACAAATTAAAGATGAAATGAATTCAAAACTCGCTGATTTTATATGTAAGGAAATTGAAGACGTTTTTTATGATACCTATCTCCATAAAGTTATTGTTAAACCGCAAAATAAAAAGTTTGATACTTTGAGGGCACAAACTTGGGATTCAACATATGTAACTTTTTTTGGAAAAGATGCAACGGTAACATTTAAATAAATGAACGATTTAGAAGTTATACAAAATTCAAATGTAAAAACACTCGAGGATCTCTTAAATTCGATAAATCTTAGCCAAGTGGCTGAGGATTATCAAAATTTAAGAAAACTCGTAATGTTTAATACAGAATTTTGTATGAATATTGTAAAAGACATCAAGTCCGAATTAGATTCTTTTGGGCTTGATGCAAAACTTGTTGACTCGCTGACAAGTCTTATTAATACGTCAAATAACTCAGTAAAACTGCTTACTGAATCCTATAAAAAACTCATTGAAGTTATAGAAATTTATAAATCAATGAGACCAGCAGAATCAAAAGATTCAAACACTGAAACAATTTCTACTCGAGACATTATAGAACGTCTCAAATCAAATTCATAATTTAATATTTTAAATTCAAACTTCTAAGTCTACGGCTAAATTTTTGAACCTATAAAAATTTATTTTTATTATATAAATTTATATAATTAAAATTTTTTATAAATCACTAATTTTATGCGAAGCATTATAAAAGTAATTTTTGAAGGCGGCCGGAATTTAAATTCATTTTATTATATATTATATAATAAAAATAAATTTTCTGATATGGTGCTTTAAAAATAACGAATCCAAACCTTCGGTTAAAATTCGTTATTTTAATTCAAAAATTCGAAAATATCTATTTAAAAAATCAAAAATATACACTTAAAACATTTAGATGTAAAATGTGTAATTTTTTGAAATTGTATAAAAATCAAAATCCAAAAATCCGTATCAAAAATCAAAAATTTACTTTTATAATGCGAAGCATAAAATTAGTATTTTTTAATTTTACAAAAATCAAATCATCTTACATCTAAATGTTAAATTATTAATTTTTTGAAATTTTTTACAAAAATGCAACTTTAAAATGATAAAATATAAATATTCAAAAGGGATCAAACTAAATCTCAGAGGCACTACGTCTACTCTTTTTTTATCAATTTTAAATCTCTGTTTAATATTACGTGTAAATTCAGTTGAAATCGTATATAATACAAACAAAAAAGGATTTTTGAAATGTTTAAACTGCTTGATTCTGATACAAAAATTATAAATGGTAAAACATATTATAGAATTCAATATACTTCATCAAACCCGGATTTTAATTACAAAAGCGGAGATCTCGGCGGATATGTAACAAAATCAACACTTTTTGGTGATCCTGAAAACATTTTTATTGATATGGATTCAAACGTTGATTGCAGTGTAATTTATTATAATACTAGAATTTATGCGTCGAATATCGAAAATGGCGGAGAAATTGGAGATTCTTCGATATCCGAATCTGTTTTAAATGGCGAAGTCAATATCGCTGAAGCTCATTTGAATTATGTAAAAATTGACAATACAACTGATTTGGATACTTCCATTTCAGATTGCGAAATTGATGCTTCCGAACTTTATGATTTTTTCAATATTTCTGATTGTAATTTGTTTAATTTTAAAATAATAGGGTCAAAAAATCGCGATTCTGATCAATTTTATAGTGATTTATACATAAGTCCAGAAATCTCAAATTTTAAAATAACTTTAAAAAGTAATAAAGACATTATAGTTTTTAAAGATTTTGAACTTGATTCTTTAAATTTTTTATACTATGTAAAACCGGTTAAAAATATTTTTAGAAATCATTCATTTTATGACCCAAATAATGAATATTTTAAAAATCCAAAATTTAAAAAATATCTAGATTTCTTTAATATTTTATAATTTAAAAATTTAATGTATTACAATAATAAATAATAACAAAAAAGGTTCATATTAAATGGGATCAAAATATAGAATTCAAGGACACGATTTCATCAATACTGCTTTTGATGAATTCGTTAATAATTATAATATTTTTAATAATGATTTAGCTTCCGAAGAAAATTTAAACTCTTCTGTCAATCGATTAAAACGCGAATTTAATACAATTTTTGGTCTAATTCGAATTTTAACTTCAATGGAAGCAATGCGCTGGAGACCCGATGTAATTTATTATCCCGGTGAAATTGTAACATTTTATACTGATCCAGAAATACAAGATGGAAAAAAAGAGCCAAAAATTGAAGACACTGAAGCATCATATTATATGGCAATTGAGTATTTTGAACCAATTTATGATAATAATGGAAAAGAAATTAGTAAGAGTAAAGAGCCAGTTAAAAATCTTGCATTTAAGCCAAATATTTATAAAGAGCTTTGGCTTCCAATAACGTTAAATAGTTTGTATCCAAAATTATATTGGAAAAATTATGTTTTATATTCTGGAAATCGGCCGTGGACTCCAGTTGATGATTGGGATCCGATAAATCTTAATTTTCTTAAATCTTTTGGTGATACATTAGAAAAGAAAATAAAAGATTTTAATGCATCAGAATATATGAAAATCAGAAATAATACTCCATTTGATCCAACTAATGAATATGATGCAGTTACAAAAAAATATGCGGATTCACTTTATAATGATCTAATAAAACTCATTAATAATATTAAAGATTCATATTTAAAAGATTTCTTATATCTCGATGCCGGTAAAAAAATGAGAACTTCAAATCTTACTGCAGATTATATAAGAACAACTGATTCGGGTATTTTGCCTGGATCAAATATGTCGACGCTTGGAAATCCCGGAAATAAATTCAAAGCAATGTATGCGAATGAATTTTTTGGTATTGCAAGTTCTGCAAGATATGCGGATATTGCAGAATATTATGATACCAAATTTAGAGCTCCGAAAGGTTCATTAATTGGTCTTAATAATGATTATTCACTATATGAACAAGGCAAAGCATATATAGGAGTAGTTTCTGACAAACCTGGATTTATTTTGAATTCCGGATGCGATGGAATTTTAATTGCATTAAAAGGTCAAACTCCAGTTAGAGTAATTGGAAGAGTCAAAAAAGGACATTATTTAATGAGTTGTGAAATTCCGGGAGTTGCAAGATCTTGCGGATTTTATAAACCGCAAATTGGTGAACTTGTTGGCGTTGCTCTCGAAAGTTCGGATCTCGAAACTGAAAAATTAATTAATACAAAGATTTAAACAAATGGCATATCCATCAGTTGATATAAGTAGCGTTGATAATTCCGAAGTTGTTGAAAAATCGCAAAATTACAGAGTGTTTTATGGCGGATATTTCAACAGAGGCGAAGTCAATACAATAATTCCAGTTTATGATATTCTTGATTTTAAAATAAAATTTGGAAAACCGGATTCTAAAAATTTAAATGATTGGTATCAAATTTATAATTATTTTCAATATGATAATAATGAAATTCTAATTGGCAGAGTTATTGGAGACAATTCATATAATGCTAGTTATAGTTATCCATTTGATGAGCCAAAAGTTAGAATTGATAATTATGAAATGTTTAAATCAAAAGCAATATTATCAAATAAAAATTTTATAAGAATTATTGCGAAAAATCCCGGAGAATGGGGAAATTCAATCTCCGTTGCATTATTTAGTAATAAACAATATGTTGAAAATTCAATTATTTTTAATCACAAAACTGCTCGAGACTTCATTGATTACTTACCCGAAAGATATGTATGCTTAATTGTATTTTATGAATCAAATCCAGTTGAAATTTATACACTAGATTATAATGATTTGGAATCAATAAATGATAAGTCAGAATATATTTATATTAAATTTGATCCAAAAAGATATCATCTTTATGATGGCAATATTCACTATGTTGATGGAAATATAATACTTGCAAATGGAAATGAAATTAATAAAAGTTTGCATTTATTTTTTAATAATAATATAGCAAAATTAAAGGATGGCTTTTCGGAGTTACCAAATAAAAATCAAATTCAGGAAGTATATGAATCAATATCATTGGATGAATCAATTGATATTTCATTTTATCTATGTAATTCTCAATATCCAGAAGCAGCAATTGTAATTTCAGAAAAATATGGAAAATCAATTTCATTTAGTAATAAATCATCAATACGATCAAAAAATGCCATTATATATGATGGTAATAAAAAACAAACTAATATTTTTAATGGAAAGAAAATTTGGGTTTCTGTAATTGGAGATATTCTTGGAATTAAAACAAATATTAGTAATAATATCGGCCTTTCGGAGTCGCACAGCAAAATAGAAAAGATTATTAAAAATATTGATGATTATGATTTAAAAGTAAACGATTTTGAAGGAAAAGAATTATATTACAAAAATATCAATATTTTGAGAAAAAATCCGCGAGGCGGATATCACTCATTTTTTGAAAATATGTATAGAAACCCGGGTGAAAATAATGATAAATTAACAAATAGATTTATATTTATAACACTTAAAAAAGAATGCGAAGCTCTAAGTAAATATTTCTTATTTGAATTTAATGACTCAATTACAAGAAATGATTTAAAATCCAAAATGATTAAAATACTTGATAATTATAAAAGATCAAATTGTATTCAAGATTTTCAAGTAGTGTGTGATGAATCAAATCAAAAAGCTCCAAATGAAATAACTTGTGATGTATTCTATCAACCTAAATATTTAGTTGAAAATATTAGGATTCGATTAATTTCAAAAATCGAAATCTAATTTTTAATTTTTAATT
>CAUTVF010000019.1:0-15657 GCA_963541805.1 uncultured Alphaproteobacteria bacterium | reverse complement strand
TTAAGAATCTCCAGCACATATATCCTGGAGATTTTTATTGATTTAAAGTTAAATCGTATGTGGTTGTATTTGGGTGCTGGATTGGGGGTTGTGAATAATCAGTTAAATAAATTTACTATAAACATAGAAGATAATAACAAAAAGTATGAATTAAATAGTATAATTAATAAAAAATCGCTATATAAACATGCAACAATGTTGAGTCTTGGATTATATTCAAAAGTATATGATGACACATTTATTGATATTAGTTTAAAAAAAATGTCACTTGGAAAAATTTCAACTTTGAAAGATTATAAATTAACACAAACAAACAAAGCAACCTCTGCATCAATTAGTGATATGGTTACAATGAATATTTTGGAAATGAAAACAAGGCCATATTTGATAAGTATTGGTATTCGTCAGGAATTCTAAAATTTTTAAATAATTTTATATTTACAACCATATTGATGCTTTTTGTATTAAGTTGTGAATTTTGATATTTAATCATATTGTAAAAAATAATAAAAATGGTGTTATGTTAACACCATTTTATAAGTTCTATAAAAAATTTATTGTTTTAATTAAAAGTGGTTTCCGTTTTTAACCAACTTTTAAATTCTTCCAATGAGTGCACTTCTGGAATCCATTTCATGTCATCTGGTAAGTCTGTTGTAAATTCGCATCTGTAACGAACCGGATGTCCACCAACATTGATGATTGCATGTTGATTATAAATTCTATCATCAACCAAAACTGTTTCTTCCGCTTTTAATCCATATTTATTGAAGCAATATTTTAACATATCTTCTTTTGCTGTATCATGCATAAATTTACCATGTTCTACAACTTCAATTACCAAAAAATCTAAAACATCTTTAAATAAATCGTTTAATAATTTTCTTTTTGTTTCAATGTTAAATGTTGCAGACATTGTAAACTGTTTATAACCCATTTTGTTTAATTCTTTTAGTGTTTCTATCACGTCCGGATATAGTGGGCGATTATTAAAAAATTCTGGGCTATGGCAAAAATCATAATCCATCTCTTTTCCTATTTCCGGATGTGTTTTTAATTCCAATGCTCCGTATTTTGGAACGATTGGCAAAACTTTTGGAAGGTCATTCCATTCAATATTTCCATATTTATCTTTATAATTCGGGTGATTTTTTAAAAAATTAAAGTAAGCGAAATTTAAATTTGCAAGTACCCCATCGACATCCCAAAAAATATTTTTAATTACGGGTTTTATTTTTTCTGTCATTTTAATCTCCTTTTTTTCCAGTTATCCATAAAAATATTATCTTGAATAATTTTTGTTTTTTCGTGCCTCATACAATGCTTTTAAATGCTTGATTGTAATTGCCTTTTTTAATAATCCCAAAATTTCCAAATCTGTCAATGGATCTGTACTACCATATTTTTTATCAAGATTATTATACTTATTTGCAATAATTTTATCCCTTATTTCCAAAGGTTCTACAAAAGCATCTCCAATATAAAGAATATCATGTTCTTTAATTCCAGATTTTAATAATTTTTCAAGCATCTGAGAATGTCTGATTGCCTTAACAGAATCCAAATGTTGTCCGGACATCATTACTTTATATTCTTTATTATTTCTATATATTATAAACTTTACCTTGTATCTGTCTTTAGTGTCAGTATTTAATCTTTGATCCATTTTATTGCCTCTTTATATTCTTCAGGAGTATTAATATCTGGTGGAGCTTCTTTGACCAACCTTACATCGCCAACCAGTTTTGCGCGAATGTGCATCCCGTTTTCCAACATTCTTAATTGTTCTAATCCTTCCCTATCTTCTAAAATTCCGACAGGATATTGTCCAAAACGAAGTAAAGACTGCGCCTTAAAAACATAAATTCCGAGATGCCAATAATAATCTTTATGTTTACATTTTTCAGGATTTCTAATATATGGGGCAACTGCACGGGTAAAGTATAAGCAGCGGCCTTCATCTTCCCCATCTTTTAAACCCATAACTATTTTTACATTGTTTGGATTGTTAATTTCTTCTGCAGTTTTCATAATCATGCCACATGTTGCAACATCGCAATCGGTATCCTCTATCATTTTTATAAGTGGTAAATTTGTGCGTGGATCAATGTTCAAACCATCACCTTGAAAGTTTACGACAATATCATATTTTATTCCACTTGGATCAACCTGTTTTAATGCGGTTATAATTCGATCTGTTCCACTTGGAAGTTTTGGATCTGTTAATATTGCATTTGCGCCAAATTTTTTACATTCATCAACAATTGCTTGATCTCCTGCAGCAATGATAATATCCCCTGGTAAATATTTGCGACAATTTTCATAGACACGTCTAACCAAAGTTTTTCCATTTATATCAACCAAAGGTTTATTGGGAAAACGTGTTGCAGCTAATCGAACAGGGATCATTGTGATAACTTTTGACATACTTATCCTTACAATCTATTGATACTTAAACTATTTTGATTATACCCCAACCCTTATACAGTTTGTCAAAGGTTTTTATAAAAGTGTATTAAATATGATATATTCTGAAACAGAGGTCAGTACAATTCAAATAACTTGGAGGAAAATAGAATTGTACTGATAAATTTAAGATAAAATTGTAAAAATACATCATAGAAATATTATTATTCATTCATTTCTTTCTTTAATCTTAATCTCTTTGTTAAAATTAACCTTATTACTAATTAATTATTCATAAATAATATTCGGATCATAAATTTGAATTACGTTTATTACTTTTTTTACATCACTTTCGTGACGCAATCTAAGTGACTTAAGTTTAATCGAATATATATCTCTTTCATTTCTCACAGTTACTTTAGACCCTTTTGCACGTAATGTATAACTATATCTTTTGCACACACTATCACCCATACGACCCCATATTCCACTATCGCATTCACTTCCCTCATAAGCTTGTACATCTCGGCACACACCTCCTTTTTCCACACCTGCACATCCATCACATCGACAATGATAGCTCGTCCATTTCCAATCTTCTACTCCTTCTGCTCCACATGAATTCATATATTCGCGATTTTCAATATAATCATATTTACCTTCATTCTCTATATCGGGGTTCCACTTATATTCAGCAATGTTACCATTATCACACTTGAAATAATCGAAATTTACGTTATATTTGTGGTGATTGATTTCAACAAGGTTATACTCATCGTATTTGTTTTTTATATCTTGTATCCAATCATAATCATTGTCTCCATGTTCAAAAGGAGCGATTTTCATTATCTCATCGCAAGATAGTACAAGATCTGTAAGAAAGTCTAGCGATCTACTATAAAGCCAACCTCCACAAAGGTAATGACCTACATCCATATTATGGACTACAAATAATCTCCACTTTTTACACAAATATTGCGTATTTTCACCATATCCCCTAGGTCCACTCGGACCAATTCCAAAACTCATTCCATGATTATTATACGCTTCATGTCTGGTGTGAGTCCCGTCTCTACAATCCTTCGGGATACTGGAGTGATCAATGCTACTTCTTATATAATTTTTGTTATAATCAAAACTACTTGGTTTACCAATTAAACATTTAACACTAGAATCGTCCCGGGGATGCTCCTTCACAGTTCCGTCAGTACTAACAACTTTATCAAAAATATCTGGATCTGTTATTTCGTAAACTATGGCATTCCTATATATCTTCGACCATTTGCCTTCTAAACAATTTTTAAGAGCTCCTCTAACTAAATTGCTCCCATATACTATATACTTCATATCATCCTTATGAGCAAAAGCAGAATTGGTAAAAACTCCAAATACAAATACTGTAATAATAAAAGGAATAACACATTTAATATTTTTATAAATATTAACCATAACACCCTCCTTTGATATACAAAAAAGTAAACACTTACTTACCTATAATTATTAACTCATGATGACTAATAATTTTTACACTTATATATTCTTATTCTTCTCAAAATTTTTCTCAGTCTACCCCCCCCCACGATTTGTCAAGGGTTTTCTTGAATTGTGTTATGTTTTTTGAAATTCTTTTTGTGTAACTGTTATGCTTGACTTAGTTTTCAAAATGTAATAAAAAGTTTTTCCATGGCATCGTCTAAAAATAATAGTTTAGTTATTGATACAGAAAATATACCAAATTCATTTGGTAAATTATTTTGGCATTTTGTTAAGCCAATTTGGAAAGCTTACACAGTTTTTGTATTATTAACATTAATTACATTTGTTGGTTACTCTGTATTGGGTCCGCTTTTTTCAAAAAGTGTTATTATGAAAATTGAAACATTTCATGGTAACAGATCAGAAATGTTTGATTTTGTATTTCCAACGGTTTTGATATTTGTGATTTTTGATATTTTATTGAGTTTGATAAACATAATAGTGGGCAGTCTTAGCATAAAATATATAGTTCCTGTTAGAGAAAATATTATTACAGAGTTAACACGTTATGTTCATGCAAATTCTTTGCAGTATATATCAAATAATAGTAGCGGAAAATTATATCAAAAAATTGCAGATACTTCGAACTTATTACGTGTGATTAATGATTTTTTATGGATGGTAGTGTCATTTGTTGTTATGTTTGTAACAAATGCTTTGATTATCATAAATATAAATTCAAAAGTTGCTTTGATATTTTTTACATGGATTTCTTTTCACATAATTTGGGGATTATTAAAGATAAAAAAAATCAAGTCATGTGAAGAAGCATATTCAAAAGCAAACTCCGATTCTGCCGGTAAGATTATAGATACTTTTGTAAATTTCTTGAATGTTAAAATTTTTGCAGGAAATAAAAATGAGGATAAAGAATTAAATTCTTATACGAAGAATAGAATTAAATTAAAAAAGGAAATAAGATTTGCATACAGAAGAATGTGGATACCACAGGATTTGTTTGGTATTAGTATATTTTTCTTAACAATTTGTTTGAATTTGAAGCTATATCAACAAGGTTCAGTTAATTTATCTGATATAGCATATTTTTTTACAGCGTTTGGAATGATAAACCATAATTTATTTCGTTTAACTGAATCTTTAACATCGTTGATGAGCATGGCAATTTCTGTCAATGTTGGAATAAAACATATATTGGTTCCAATAGGCGTGAAAGATATGAAAAACCCAAAAGAATTGCGCATTATAAAAGGTGAAATTGAATTTAAGAAAGTATATTTTAAATACAAACAAGACTTTATTATTAAAGATTTTAATTTGAAAATAAAATCAGGTGAGAAAGTTGGGATAGTTGGGGCCTCCGGTGCAGGGAAAACAACGCTTGTCAATTTGTTACTGCGTTTTTATGATATTAATGAGGGTGAAATTTTAATTGATAATCAAAATATATCTGAAGTAACACAGTTATCTTTGCGAAAAAATATAAGCTTCGTTGCACAAGATACATCAATGTTTAATAGGACTATTTATGAAAATATCGCTTATGCTTTGCCAGATGCAAAATATGAAGATGTTATTAAATGTTCAAAACAGGCAAAAGCAGATGAATTTATAAATGAATTACCTGAGAAATATAATACTATTGTTGGAGAGCGGGGTATTAAACTGTCGGGTGGACAAAAACAAAGAATTTCAATTGCAAGGGCATTACTTAAAAATTCGAAAATTGTAATTTTGGATGAGGCAACATCAGCATTGGATTCCGGGACAGAAACATTTATACAAAATAAATTATTTTCTTTATTGAAGAATAAAACGACCATAGTGATAGCACATCGTTTATCAACACTTAGAAATATGGATCGAATTATTGTTATGAAAGATGGAAAAATTGTTGAGACTGGTAACCATTTATCATTGTTAAGAAAGGGAGGAGTATACTCCAGCCTCTGGAATCTTCAATCCAATGGCTTTTTATCAGAAGAATAGTTTTATTGAAAATTTTAGACTATTCCATTATAATGATCCAAGTTTGAATTGGGTAACTTTATGATTTTATCAAGAAAATATATTATTACTCTTGCTCTGTTCCTTATAGGATGTGCAGGAAATTCTGATAAAGGTGGTAATAATTTTGGTAATAAAAGGGCCAGACTTATAACACAAGATTCTCCTTTAAATAGAATTTCTATTCAAAAGGAAATAGTTTCTGAGGATAAAGATAAGATTACAAAAATTTATAATGATTTTCGTGCCGCATTTGTAAGTAATAACTCTGATAAAATCAATGAGCAGCTGCAAATATTAAGCAAATATAAAATTGATGATCCTGTAATTAAAGAGTATAAACAATATTCCAATAATATAAAACGTTCAGATGATGCAATTAAAAATTATTTGAAAAAGGAAGCTTCTCAGAACGCTGCAAAAGCTACTGAAGAGCAGAACCGTAATAAAGCACAGCAACAATTAGATAACGAGAAAGTAAAATTTGATCAAACAAAACCAGCTTTGAAAAATTTAGCGACGCTGAAAAACACTGAACCCAATGGAAAAACCAAACAATTAAATAAGGCAATAGAGTCGAATAATTATACAAGTATGATTCATTGGTTGAAGACATTAAAGTTGATAACAAAAGAAGAAGAGGCAACTATTAATAAATATGAAGCTGTTAAGAAAAATGTTGGGCTTGCACAAAAAAGTGTTGATGATTGTAAAAGTAAAGTTGATAAAATAGAGGCCGAAATAAAAAAAATACAGAAGGAA
This sequence comes from uncultured Alphaproteobacteria bacterium, assembly GCA_963541805.1. Taxonomy (GTDB): domain Bacteria; phylum Pseudomonadota; class Alphaproteobacteria; order Rs-D84; family CASDRH01; genus CAUTVF01. The sequence goes on along the minus strand of CAUTVF010000019.1, from coordinate 8,988 downwards.
AAAAATAAAGTAGAAGAGCATAAAAAAGAATCAACAAAGAAGTTAGCAGAAGCAAAACAAAAATTGGATATACTTATTCAAAATGGTGAATTGAAAAAACAAATCGAAAAGGCGCTTGATAGTGATCCTAAATTTAAAAAAGCTAGCAGTTTGTCTGATTTAAAATTAGTTGATAGTAGTGACAATACAATTTTAATATATGAGTATGTTAAAGGTAAATCAGAAAAAAACGGAAAAGTTTCGGGAATTAAAGTTAAAAAATTAATATACAATAAATCGGCAAATCCAAAAGATAAGAATTATTTTTTTAAATTTTCCTCAGGTAATTTTAAAAAGGAAATAGATGGAAGCATATCTGCACAGAAAAAAGCAAAACCAATCGAGGTAAAGTATAAGAAAGATCAACATAATAATTATATTTTTGAATTTGAAAATAATTATTCTTCTGTCCCGGGAGAGGAAAATATAGCCAAATTTGAATCCGAATATTCTTTATTATTATCTGGTAGTGCTGTTGGTTTATCTTATTCAGATTTTGGATATTTGGATGAAATTGCAAATGCAACAAATAATAGTGGAGAGAAAATTAAAAAATTCCATCAATTCAAAACAATTGTTGGAGGTTACGACGAAAAAAAGATAGATATGTCAAAAGTTAATATTGATAAAGATATAAAGTACAGTGGAAAAATTGTTGGTTTTGTTTCAAATACCTCTGGATCTGCTGATCCCAATAATTGGAAAAGTGAAAAGATAAGTGGCAATGTAAACTTAACGTTAAAGAAAGATAAAACTGAAGATGTTGATATAAATTTCAAGGATTATTACAACATGAAATTCAAATCAAAGGCAACGGATGAGAGTGTAAAAGATTTAGTTTTGGAAGATAAACGTAAAACCAATGGAATATACAAGGATTATTCAATTAATAATTCCGGTACTGGAAAATTTAAAAAGACATATTACGGTGATGATAAAGGTAAGGCTGGATCTGAAGCATCAGGGCGTTTTAATTACAATCAAGGAAATATAAACATTGATAGTACCTTTGGGGTTAAAAGGTAATGCAATGCAGATTTTTTGTATTAGTATCTTTTATATTTGTTTTAATTCCTACCTTTGGATTTAGTCATCAAACCGATTCAGATTTATTTGTATCAGATATCCAAATAATTAATTTGTCGAAAGCTTTGATTGATCAAGGTAGTTTTGCAGTCGCAAAAAGTTTACTTTTAAAAAAATCTTTTGCTGCTTCTGAATTAGAAAAAGAAAGATTATTTTTAATTGGTCGTATTTTTATGCTGGAAAAAAATTATGAAGATGCAATCGAAATATTCGAGTTTATTTTGAGTATTGATCCAACAATTGCAAGAATACGTTTTGAGTTGGCATTGGCATATATGGCAGTTAATTCATGGTATAGTGCTGAAAAAAATTTGCGTTTGTCTGCATCAGAGAAAAATTTATCGATTTCAGTTAAGCAAAATATAAATCACTTGCTTTATTTAATTCGTAAAAATAAAAATTGGAGTGTTGGATTTAATTTTGGTTTTTCCCCTGATAATAATATTAACAATACCCATGGCGGAGAGGAGTGTGTTATTACATCATTTGGTATTTTATGTCGTAAACTACCTGCCGCAGTAAAGGAGATTGGTTTTAATACATCAATATTTGGGAGTTATGATTTTAAATTTACCGATAATTTACATCTAAAAAATATAGTAGCTATAAATAATATAAAATATAAAAATAAAAAATATGACAGTACAAATATATCTTTTTTAAGCGGTCCAAGATTTATTTATGATAGCGGAGAAATTTATTTGGGTCCTACCATTAATCGCAGATGGTTGGGACACCGTCCATACAATTATGGGAGTGGCTTACAATTAGAAATAAATCATGATATATTACAAAGATTATCTGTTAATTTTAATACTTCATATATTTCAAATTTTTATGATGAATATAAATTTTTAAATGGGGTTAATAATTCATTTGGATTTGGATTTTCATATGCAATTAATTCTTTTATGAATTTGAATATAAAGACAGAAAGAGGATTTGAAAACACAAAAGAAAAAGAATATAAAAACAGACATAAAAATTTTACATTTGGTATAAATGCAGACGTGTATTATGGATTCGTAATTTATTTTGAATCATCAATTGAAATTCAAAAATATTATAATCCACGAATTTTTGTTAAAAATTATCAATTTGTAGATATGGCAGAACAAAATAATACACAAAAATTTTTGATATCGATTAGTAATAAGAAATTATACTTTTATGATTTCATGCCAGTGTTTAGGTATTGGTACACAAAGCGTACTTCAAATGTAGAACAAAACGAATACAAGAAAAATTTGTTTGATATTACGATTACTCGCAAATTTTAAAATTTTCTATTTATTTCCCAATTCCATGCAGATAGTATTATTTCATCAATATTTGTAATTTGTGGTTCCCAATTTAATATATTTTTTGCTTTATTGGTTGATGCATATAATTTTTCTGGATCTCCAGGTCGGCGATTGACAATTTGTATTGGGCAGCTTTTACCAGAAACTTTTTCAGCAGATTTAATAATTTGTTTGACCGAAATCGGTTTTGAAGTTCCCAAATTTATGACCCCACAAAATCTATTCAAAGCTTCAAGAGCCAATTTATGAGCAACTGCTAAATCTTCCACATGTATGTAGTCACGAAGGCAGGTCCCATCATGGGTATCATAATCATCACCAAATATTTGTATATTTTTTCTTTCTCCTGTGATTGCTTTTAAAACTAGTGGAATTAAATGAGTTTCTGTTTTATGAGATTCCCCTATTTTTCCACTCCTATCACAGCCACAGGCATTAAAATATCGCAGTGCAATGTATTTAAGACCATATGCCTGATTGTAATCTGATAAAATTTTTTCAATCATTAATTTTGTCATCCCATATGGATTTATTGGGTCTGTTGGATGCAATTCATCAATTGGTAAATATTTTGGATTTCCATAAACTGCGGCAGATGAAGAAAATATAATCTTATTAACATTATATTTTTTCATAACAGATAATAAATTTATTGTACCAGTTACATTATTTTGATAATAAATTTCAGGATCAGATACAGATTCCCCAACTTGAATTAAGCCCGCAAAGTGAATTACAGAATCAATTTTATATTTTGAAAAAACTTTCTCTAGTGACTTTATATCCATTAAATCTGCTTCTTCAAAATCACAATTTTCTACTGCTTTAATAGTCCCATTTGATAAGTTATCGGCAACAATACAATCATAATTATTTTCTTTTAAATATTTGACTGTGTGTGATCCAATATAACCAGCCCCACCCATTATTAAAATTTTACTCATCTCTACCTTGTTTTGTTAATTTTATATTCAATTTGTAAAAAATATAACCATCCAAAAATTTTATTTTTTGCCAAATACAAATTTTTTAAATCTTTGTAAAATGGTGTTTGTTTTGCATTTTGCCACCATATCCACGAATTTTTTGATTTTCTTTCCCATGGATTATAATTAACATAGTGATAAATCACAGGATTCTCTTTTGCATCTTGAATATCTGCTTTTTCGATTAAGTCTTGTCTAATCATTCGATTATACTTTCTTGTTGCCCTTGGTGTAAAATTGTATTTCATTGGTAAATATCCAATTTGGGGGTAACAAACATAATTTAAAATATCTTGATCCTTTTGCCAAATTTTTTCACCAATCAATGACATGAATTTTTCATACATGTTTTCTTGTCGCATTAATTTTAAATTCATTAATAATACCCCACTATTTACATAGTATCCCTGTTTTATTATGAATTTTTTATCTGTTTTATTTTGGTATCTCCTCCATGGTCGATTTAGATTTAACCCATCTTTAATACCACATAAAACATTACCTTTCATATCAAAATTCCAAAGTGATATCAAATTATCCATAAAAACAGTATCGATATCACAGTAAATAATTTTATCTATATTTTTTGCTAATTTTGGTAATTGTAACCTAAAATAATATCCTGGGGAATGATCAATTTTTTTATTTATTTTTTCGGCAGTTAAAAATGTAATAACCGAATTCGAATCATTTTTATTAACAATATTTTTAATTACATTTTTTTCATTTGTGGATATATCATCTGAGATAACTGCATAAATATTATAGCAGCAATTGTTATTTGCAGTTTTCAAAAGGGATGTTATTGCAACCGTTGCTTGTTTCCATAAATTTTTATCAAAACAGAATGACACACTAATTTTTATCATTTCCAATACTCTTTTTAATTTTTTTTACATATTTTTTCATAATGTCATCTTCAACATCGTTACGATTAACTTTATCAAATGTTGATTTATATAATAATGGGACAGCACGATTCACATCTCCTCTTTTAATTTTGTTTGTGTATTCCTCCCAACTTTTACAATAATAATGATTAACCCGTATTTTATTCATGGATATATTTTTAATATCATCAATCATTGATCCAAAAACTTTCAATCCGTTTTCATTAATACTTGATAGGTTCCCGATAAAACAAGCATTATGTGGTTCCATAAAATACACAGCACGAGGGTTAACAATTGATTTAATAATTGTGTTCATACCAAACTTTTCTTTGGATCTTTTTGTGAAACGTTCAATTACCAGTCCTTTTGTTCTTGTTTTGTGCCCATTATCACCGTAATAACACCAACAAACACTTAACCCAAATTTTGGATTAATTTCATTTAATACTTCTGGTATAGTCTCTTTTGAAATTGGAACGATAAATTCATCACTGTCGATAAATGTTATCCATTTAGATTCCAATTTATACCTTTTGATTGCATCATTATATGCTGGTTTCTGCTGCAGTTTTCCTGGCCAAAAAATATAATCAACAACCTTTGATTTAATGTAAGGTTTTAATATTTCTTTTATGTTATCTGTCGATTCGTTGTCATAAATATAAAAGTGGTCAATCCCAACTAATTTATGATATTCGATCCATTCCTGAAGATATGATGCTTCATCTTTTATAATTAAAACTGCAGATAAATCGTATTTAAAAGATAAGCTATCCTCCTGTTTAAAGTATCTTTTAAAATGTTTTTTATATTTAAAATATGGTCCAGTTAAATTATTTCTAATTGCATGGCGCAGCCCGTGACTCCATATAAAACAGGATATAAATTTTTTTAAAATATTTTTCATATACTTATCGCATTTAATATTTATCCAGATAATACTTAATTAAAAATTAAAATACAATTCTTAAACAATCTTATATAAAAACCCCTCTTAAGAGGGGCTACAGGTTCAAGCAGATTTAAGTTTTTATTCAATTATAGTATCTTGAATAAAAAACTCGCAATTTATCATAATGGGGATTTTTACTTTTGCAGATTGTGAAATGTATTTTACCGATACTGATAATTTTGTACCGACAGATGGAGGAACATCAAATAATTTTCCGTTAATTGATATTGCCCACTTAACAGATATTCCTTTAGCTGGTATTGCAAAAAATACAACTTCATCAAATCTTGCTCTTGGATTAGTAAATCGCCTTAAAGACAACCTTTCAAAGGCTGCAAGGGTATAAACCGACTCAATATTACCTTCTTTTTTTAATAAGACGATAATATCTCCCAAATCTGATTTATTTTGGATATTAGGAAATTTTATAACTGCACCTACTCTGTCAGTTCCGCAAGAAGCAAAAGCCAAAACTCCAAAAACCGCACCTATTACGATTAGTAACGAAGAAAACCTACTTACTTTTTTAAGTTCTTTCATAAAGAACCCTCCCTAGAAATAAAATTACAGTCGCGATATTAAACTAAATATGTATTTTGTCAAGTATATTCTTGATCGAAACATAGGATGCACAATCTATTGATAATAGTTAAATTTTTTCAACAAACGCATTCATGATCAACAAAAATTTATTTAATCTCAAAAATGCTGGTTGTTAAAAACAACAGGCAATATAAATTTTTTTAACGGTGTTTACAGATAAACATAAAAGACGATGCCAACATCAACACATTAAGAACTATAATCTATAATCATTATAGCCTCATAAAAATAATGTTACATTTGGTATAGCAAAAAACATTTTTTATTTATCAACTTTAATATAAACAAAAAAAGCGAACCTATACAAGCTCGCTTTCTAAAGAGTGAATAATTAAAAACTTATTCTATGATACCCAATACATCGGTATCTTTCATGATTATATAGTCAGTGCCATCAATTTTTACTTCTGTTCCACCCCATTTTGAAAAGAGCACAGTATTCCCCTCTTTTACTTGAACTGGAGTGCGGTTTCCGCTTTCATTAATTTGTCCCAATCCGACAGATATAACTTTACCCCGTGATGGTTTTTCTTTTGCTGTATCTGGAATAATAATTCCACCAGCCGTTTTATTTTCATCTTCTAATCTTTGAACAAGTATATTATTAAATAGTGGTGTAAATTTCATTTTTAATCCTTTACCATTTTTTATTTAAACTTTATATTTAAATAAGTATCTTTTATAAAAAGTCAACAATTAGATATGATTTAAAATATGTTGACCTATTTTCAACTTGCTTTTTTTTAGTATAACTTATATATTTTCGCTTGTTAGTTTGCGGGTGTAGCTCAGCTGGCTAGAGCGCAACCTTGCCAAGGTTGAGGTCGCGAGTTCGAACCCCGTCACCCGCACCATTATTTTTTTTATATTAGATCGTTTTTTATATTTTTGGAAGAATGGCAGAGTGGTCGAATGCGACGGTCTTGAAAACCGTTATAGGGGCAACTCTATCGGGGGTTCGAATCCCTCTTCTTCCGCCACTGTTTTGCAAGATTAAATTGCAAACTGCTTTTTTACATTTTAATTATTTTTTTATAACTAAATTAATGCTGTTTTATGATGTAAACGTGTATTAGTTTGTAATAATGGTTATTATTTATAATAAAAAATCTCAAGACTAACTTGAGATTCTTGTGTCGTATAATATATAAATATTACTGAGAGCAAGCGTTTGCACTGTCAATTTGTTCCCCTTTTATTACTCCACTTCTGATTTTGTGTTTTAATTCTGTGCATTCATCTGTCCAACCTTCGCAATTATTTGCTGCAGACTTTGTGCAGAACTCTGCAGTAACTTCAGCACTTGCGGCAGATACTACACTTAAAGTCATAAGTGCAAACATTAATGTTTTTTTCATTATTTTTCTCCTTACATCAGTTTAATATTTCAGAACTACTCTGAAAACATGCGCGGATTATACTATTTTCTTTTTTAATGTCTATAACTATTATAATTTTTATTTTGAGATATTAAAATACTGTGATAACATATCCTTATTAAACAAATAATCAGAGGTTAATATTATGAAAATAGATATTAAAGGTATAGTCAGTGACAAAAAAAATCGTGTAATTATTGGGCTTTCATTTTTAAGTTTTGTTTTGCTGTGTGTTATTTTATATCCTATGTTTTTTAGTTGTAAGCATGGATATATGAATGAATGGTACGGTAGTAACAAAATTGTAGACAGAGGAATTTTGAAATCTCATAAAACCCGTATGGATGAATTAAAACAAAAAATGAAAGTTGTTTTATCTTCTGAAAATGTAAATGTTGATGATTTACGTTCTATATTTAAAGAGTTTGCAAATGAGCGAGCACAATTTAATACAATTATAGAAAATAATATGATTGATAAAATTGTTAAAATGTCACAGAAAAAACGTAATAGTTTTGCAAGCAAAATGTTTATGGAAAATGATAAAGTGAAATCTCATAAGGCTAGCAAGGCAAAAAGATCCCATGGACGCAAGTCAAAGATGATGGATGCTAAAAAAGATATGAAGAAAGCTGTTATTAAGAAAACTCGTAAATCTATTAAAGAAAAACATTAATTATTAAGATATATTATAAAAGCTCCGTCTCCTCCCATGTGATTCGGAGCTTTTTTTATTTCTCTAATTTTATAAAATACATCTTTATTATATGTTGCCCATCGTGGAACTAAATCATGCATTACTCCAGATTTACCAGTAATTACAAGTATCTTTTTGTTATTACTTTTTGACAAATTATTTTTTAGTGTAGCAAATGCTTCATCTAAATTCATTCCATGAAGATCAATAATTAAATCAATTTTAATTTGTTTTCTTTGCAATTTAAATTGTGGGTTTAAACTTATTCTTTTAACTTAGATACAACAGATAGTAATAGATGAGAAAAAATATAATGTCAAATAGTTTACGGCCAGTGTGATGAGGAGAAACTTGGAGGAATCCTCACCACACTGAAAGAAAAATAAATAAAAAAGAAAATAGTGGTATTAAAAATAGATTTGAAAAATAGTTCTTTGTAAGAAAAGAGTTAATCAATTATTGTTTGAATAATAATTGATTAAACTTTAGTTCTGTTTAATTAATAAATTAGGATCATAAATTTTCTCAATTCCAGTAATGTTTTTAACACTATCCAGAAACACAGGTTTAACACATATATCTGCTTCATATTTTGTAATGTCTAGATAATCATAATTGTAAGTTGATGCATCACTAACAGTGCATTTAGTGCATGTACTACAGTCGTCTTCACCATTTCTATGATGTATACAGCTACAATCATAATCTTCTTCTATGACATTTACTTTACAAGTATCAAGTACTTTACAACTTGGATTCGAACCTGAATATATTTTTCCATCCCTGCAGATATAGTAAGAATGATAGTCCATATAAGAGCCAAAGTGAAAATTAATATCAGACGAAGTAAGTCTACGAGTATTACAATTTTCTATACCATTACAAAAGATCATATCAATATTTTTATGGAAACTTCTATGTCTTAATGATGTTATGTTTGTTTTTTCAGCACATAAAATTCTTATATCTTGGTTTGGAATGGGTGATGTATCATAATTAGATTGAATAACACGATTCACATAATCTTTACTTATACCAATTACCCATTC
>CAUTVF010000018.1:0-16668 GCA_963541805.1 uncultured Alphaproteobacteria bacterium | reverse complement strand
CTAATTCTCATCGCGCGGGGTGCTTCACTCCTAATAAATCTGAAAATGCTTCGGGAGATTATCTGGCAGATCAGAATGACAAAAACAGTATAGCTAGTGGAAGTAATGACGTAAAGGATAACATAGAAAATAAAAAATCAAATAATAATGCCTTTGGCCGGTTGGGATGTTTGAATGGATATAAGATAGAGCATAAGGACGGAGTACTTAAATGTGAAGATTATAAAAATTTATCTGGAACAAAGGTGAAACATTGTAGGAACAGAGGGAATGCAAAATATGAGCTGGTTCCCGTCTTTAAAGATGGTAAATTATCCTTCCAGTGTAGAGATAGAGATTCATTAGGAATTAATTCAAAACCTGTTTGTTTTCATGCAGTTTCTGATGGAAGCACTTCCCCTGCTGCATTTAAATGTTCAACTGATAGTGTAGGAGTAATTCCTTTTGGGGTTCCAAAAAAATATAAAGATATAGGACAGAATGTTAATGGTGGCGTTGCATTAAAAGATGATAATATAAACAATACCTGTTACCAGTATAGTATAAATAGATGGGTGGATGGATCCCCATTGGATGATGACTACGGTAGAAGATTAAATATAAAACGTGGCTCCTCTATGTTTATAGCGAATGATTGTTTTGTTTGCTTATAGTAATAAATTATAAAAACAGTATACTCCCCTCCCCATATTCTGCGAATAATTTTGTCTAAAAAAGGATGTTGTAAGGTAGGATGGGGAGGGGTAGTGTAGGTGGTAGATTATATAGGTTAAGTAGATGAAAAGGTTAAATAAAGTTAAATAAAATGTGTATGATAGAGGTATATAAAATATGGGGTATAAAAGTTGACAAATAAGATAAAGGTAATATAATTATAGGCATCAACGATACAGTTGAGGAAATATTTTTATAGGGAGGTGTTGTTATGAGAAACAATACTGAAGAAGTGAAGAAGAACTTTTTGAAAAAGATCAAGATGATATTAAGTATAATAATGTTATCATTGATCATGGTACCGTGTATTACATCCTGTATACATGGTAATAATCCTGCTAAACCTTCTGATAAGGATAAAAAACCCGAGGAGGGTTCCTTGGTAGAAAAGAGTTTTGATGATTTATTTAAGGAGGCAACTGATAATTTGCTGAGTAATGTTAGGATCGATGAAAACAAGTATTTTCATATATTCGATCTTTCATTGCCATCGTCTCAGCTTATTTCTGAACTTAACAAGGAGGAAAATAGAAATTTTTTCTCTCTTGGGAAATGTAAAAATGATGGCAATTTGTATCTGATATCTACTTCGGTTCTTACTATGCACGCCAAGTTTTATAAATTTATGTATTCATCTGATCCTGATGTTTTTTCCATCGGAGCGGATTATAAAGAAGTATTTGGTAAAACATCTGAACCTGCAAGGATTAATGAAATGAATTGTGATTTTGAAACCTTGGCAGATGCATTGGAATTTAAGTGGAAAATGTTAAGATTAGGTTCCTATAGCAATCCTTTTTTTTACCCAGAATGTTATCCATGGATAACAAAAGGAAGCTTCAATTCTCCTTTATTCAAGGGTTGGGAGGTGTATGGAGAATCAAACATCTTGATCTATGTTAAGAGCGTGGATTCTGAGGGTAAAGTGATTGAACCCGAGGTATACTTTTATAATTGCTCTTCCATGGAGAAAATTATAGATTGGGAGGTTACTTTTATCAATAACAATGATAAAAGCCAGATTTATTCCTTTCATGTTGGTCCTTACTCTATAAAGAATAGCAAGGGTGGAAATCTTTATAATTTTCCTCCATGTGATGATGCTAATCCCAGTAATATTAATTATAGTGGTAGTATTCCTCACATGCTCAAATTATCGACATTGGTTAAAATTGCTTTAACTAAATATCGAGATATGGCGATTGCAGATCTTAGCAAGAGTGAAGCACTTGACGCATTGAAAAAGAAGTATCCTGGTGAAACCAATTTATCTTCAAAAGTAGTTGAACTGGTAGATAATTATATAAATACCAATATTACAGATAAAATTTTGGATAATAATTGGGATATTTATCTTTCTTTCGAATCTTCTATAGTTTACGAAAAAGGTCATATTACCGGCGGTTATGATGGCATTTGGCGTAATACGCTTAAGCTTACTGGTGAAGATGCAAACACATTTTGGGCTGAATCTCAGAATTGAATTTCAAAAAGTTTTTCTTTTTGCCCTCTTTTACGAGGGCTTTTTTTGTGAAAATAATCTGATTATGTATTTAGATCTTTCCATTAATACTTTGATTATTAATTATTTTGTTTAACAAGATAACTTAAATAGTTTTTTAGTTTTTAAAATTGGATTTTATGTTTATTAGAATTTTTTAAAATAATTGACATTTATTTGATAATCATTTACTGTCATACGAGTATTTTTATTGTGTTATGGGAAGATGGCTGAGCGGTCAAAAGCAACAGACTGTAAATCTGTCGCCTTCGGGCTACGTAGGTTCGAATCCTGCTCTTCCCACCATTTTAACTTTTTCGTTGTTTGGCAATCGTTTTTATTTGCGAGTGTAGCTTAATGGTTAAAGTTCCAGCCTTCCAAGCTGGATATGAGGGTTCGATTCCCTTCACTCGCACCATTATTCTGTTGTTTCTTCTTGTTTGCTCTGTTCTGGTTTTGTTTCAATTTTCTGGTTGCTTGCGTTGTTGTCTGTTTGCATGATTTGTTGATCTATTTTTTGTTCCAGGTTAGATTTATCCACTTCCCATTGATTAATCATTTGGTTTTTATTTTGTTCTATACTTTTTTCTTGTTTATTTAAATATTCACGCTTTTTCATTTTGAAAAATGTTGGATTTACTTTTGATATTATGCTTTCAAGAGTTACCTCTTTTTTTACATTTGTTGAATCTCCAGATATTTTATACACTGCATTTGCGGGCATTGGCAGTATGTTTAATATTGTAATTGCCCCAGATATTCCAAATTGTTTGTTAGGTATATCGGCATTAAGAGATCCATTAATTGAAATATCATTTGTATTAATTATGATTTGTCCGTTTTCAATTGTACCCCCAGTTATATTTGCATTTATTGTAATCGTATTAAAATCTGATTCGCCTTTGGTCAATTCTTCTTCAATTGTTTGAATAACATCATTTGTCATAATAATAGGGGAAGAATATATTTTATTTTCTATTATATCTTTTCCTGAAAAACCAATTAACCTCCCATCGGTAAAGTCAACAGTTATATTTCCGGACAAGTTCGATATTATTTCATTTTTATTTACACCAAAAGTTTCAAAATTTATATTGCTACTGAGTAATCCATTTAGAATGTCATAATTATTTATATTAAAAAATGGCTCTGTAATTTCTATGTTTTTTAATTTTATATTTCCATTATATTGATTTCCGTTTATTGTTGAATTAATTTCAATATTTGCATTATTTCCAAGATCGGCAGAAAGTAATAAATCTGGGTTGGATTTCGATTTATTTATTTGAAGATTTACATTTGAATATGTTCTGGTATATGTTTTAAATCTGTTAATTTTTAAATTTATATTAGACCCTGTATTATTCAATGCATATATAATTAAATTTTGTTTATAATCATCATTGGAATTTTTAATTAATTTTGTTAAATCAATTTTTTTTGATTCCAGATTTGCAGATATTTTCCCAATTCCTGAAATGCTAACATTACCATTTAATTTTTGTCCATTACTGATAATTGAGATATTTTTAAATATTATGTTTTTCCCATCATTTATAATGTTTGTTTGTAATGTTATACCATTATCTTTTAAAACTCTTTGTGTTGTTGTGTATACATCGCCATACAATTGATTTATGAACATTTTTGAATTGTTATGATTGATTGTTATATCTATATCTTTTTTCTGATGATTGCCATGTTTAATCGTTGCAACCAGATTCATGTTTGACGTTTTCCCATTTATTAATATGTTTGGGTTACCTGCATATCCATTTAATGTAAATTTAATCGTGCCGGATTCTTTTTGCAGAAGATTTGGTAAAAATGGAATTTGGGACAAATAACCAATTTTAACCCCGCCAAAATTAAACGATTTTATTTCATAATTAATATTGTTCATTGTACCGCTATCCTGCGTAATATGTTCCAGTTTTCCAGATATCGATATGTTGTAATCTCCTGCATCCCAGTTTAATTTTGATATGGAAATTAAATCGTGATCTATATTTCCGGCAAATGAAAAAGTTTTCATGTTTGTTTTTTGCATGATTAAATTATTTGCGTTTATGTTGAGTAAAAAATTACCATTTTTAAATAGTTCAATTTGATTCTTTGATTTTATAAAATCAAATATATTTTTTGTAAGTATGTTATCAAGGTTAATAGATTCAGAATTTAAATTAACATTATATTTATTATTTGTTGATTTTTGTTTACTTAACTTTCCAGATAAGAGACCGGCATTTGTTTTGATAGAATTAATATTTATGAAAAAATTATCATATGTCCCCGTTATATTTCCATCGAATGAATTAATTATTATTGGATTTAAATTTGCTAAACTGTATTTAAAATTCGTTGTTGCAGCAATGTTAATATTTAATTTCAAATTGTCATTTTCAACCGATAAATCCCCGTTAAAATTTCCATTTATTTTATCAGATGCTAATTTAAATTCGGTTATGTTTAATATATTGTTTTCTTTTATTTCTGCTTTTAAATCAAAATTATGTATTTTTATATCAGTTAATTTAAATGATTCTGTTGTGATGTTTATTTTAATATTTTTTACCTTTGATATTATTTGTTTTAATAATGAAATTTTATCAGTGTCAGTTTGAATATGATCTGGGAGGAAAAAATTTTTATAATGAAGTTTTAAATTTTTATCTTTTGTTTTTAAATCATAATTAAACAATCCTGTGGAAAATGTATTTTTATTGGTAATTTGTAGATCATTCATTTGTAAAGTATTATTTGTAAATTGGATTTTGGATGATAACTTTGACTGCCCATCAGTTAACTTTAAATTTGGAAATGATGGGAGGATATTTTGTATTAATCTTCCCAGATCATTTGATTTTATGTTTATATCCCCAATTATGTTAAATAAATCTTGCCTTTTGGAAATTTTTAAATTTAATTGCAAATTTTCACTTTTAGATTGTTTATAATTTATATCTGCAATTGTATCGTAATTATCAAGATCAGAAATTATAAATGTCGATTTGATGTTTGATTTTAATTTCCTTAATATAAAAGTTCCGTTTGCAATGTATGTTTTTTGATCTTCAATTTTCTTTGTTATGTTTAAATTAATGTCATGTACAATGTCATTTTTATTTTCAATTTCATCAAAATATTTCAATTCGCTGTTTTGAATTTTAACAGTTTTAATTTTGTTAAATAAATTTCCAGATAAAACTTTTGATAAAACATCCCTTTTTGATTCTTTACCGATGTTGTCGGTTAAATCCATAGATAGCTCGCTTAAAATAATTTTTGTCAGCTGGGTTGTATCGATGTTTAATAATTCTTGAATTGATAGCTCAATATAAATATTTTTTATACTTATAACGGTTGATGATCTGTCAGAAGTTAAAATTTTTATATCTTTCGCTGAAATATAAACATGGGGAAGAATTGATATATTAATATCCCCATCAATTTTGATTGGTATTTCAAATGCTGTTTCGATTTCTTTTGTCAGTCTATCTTTGTATTTATTGAAATTGATAAATTGTGGAACGAAATACAACAACGAAGATATAAATACCGACAAAAATATAAAAATTAAAAGGCCTCTCCTCATGGTAGGTATTCTATCATATTTTTATATGTTTTGTAGTTATTATTGATTGAAAGTTACACTAAATCTGGTGCGGGTAGCCAGAATCGAACTGGCACGGGATTAATCCCACAAGATTTTAAGTCTTGAGCGTCTACCAATTCCGCCATACCCGCATCTTGTAATGTTTCCACATGTTATATATAAATCTTTTGTTTATCAAGAATTTTTTATTGCATTTTGTGGATGTTATATTATAATTGCAGTGTGTTGAATAGTTGAAAAGATGTGCAGGTGCAGATCTTTTTTTTTAAGTAGTTATTGTTTTTATGTTAATACAAGAAAAGATTGAAAAATTAATTACACCTACGCTTATGTCTTTGGGGCTTTCGTGTGTCCGTATTTTGTTACTTGATTCAAAACGTGCAAAAACATTACAAATAATGATTGAGCGTGTTGATGGTAAGAATATTGGAAGCGATGATTGTCAAAAAGCATCCCAGGAGATATCTGTTTTATTGGATGTAGAAAATGTGTTTTCTGAAAAATATTTTTTGGAAATATCGTCACCGGGGATATCGCGTCCATTAGTAAAATTGGATGATTATGAAAAATTTGTTGGTAAAAATGTAGCTATAAAAACAAATATTCCAATAATTGGGGTCGCAAAATCCTATAAAGGAAAGATTGTTTGTGTGATTGGTAATGTAATTACAATCGAACAAAGTACTATAAATGGGTTGGAAAAAGTTGAAATTGATTTTAATTTAATTGAAAAGGCAAATTTGATATTTATGTCAGATGATTTTAAACAGATTTTAAAAAATAATAAAGAAAAGAAAGGGAAAAAATGAAGGAAGTTGATTTACCAAGACCAGAGATAATACTTACAATTGAATCAATTGTTGCGGAAAAGAATGTATCTAAAGAAGTTATTTTTGATGCGGTCGAAACCGCAATTGTGAAAATTGCCAGAGCAAAATATGGATTTGATAATGATATTATAGTTCATATTGATAGAGGAAATGGAGCGATTTCTGTTTATAAAAGGATAACGGTTGTAGATGATGATTTTGTAAATCAAGTTGATGAAGAAGGATTGCCTTTATTTTCCGAAATGAAACATATAACGATATCTGATATGAAAAAGAAAAATCCGGATGCTAAAGTTGGGGATGTTATAGAAACTTGGTTGCCGTCTTTGATATTTGGTAGATCACAATTTCAATCTGTTCGCCAAATTGTTTTACAAAAAATCAAGAGTGCTGAAAAAGATAATCAATATGAAGAATTTAAAAATAAAGTTGGAGAGATTGTCAGTTGTACCGTTAAGCGTGTAGAATTTGGAAATGTGTATGTTGATATAAATGGAAAAGCAGAAGGGTATTTAAGACGGGATGAATTGATTCCACGTGAAATACTTCGAAGTGGGGATCGGATCAGGGCATATATTTTAGATGTTCAACGTGACAATGTTGGACCTCAGATATTATTGTCACGATCACATCCAAACTTTATGGCAAAATTATTTGCAGCAGAGATACCAGAAGTTTACGAGGGATTGATTGAAGTAAAGGCGGTTGCACGTGATCCTGGATCGCATGCAAAAGTTGCGGTTTTTACTGCAGATCCTGCGGTTGATCCTGTTGGTGCGTGTGTTGGTATGAAGGGGAGTAGAATTCAAGCAATTGTGAATGAACTACAAGGTGAAAAAATTGATGTGATAGAGTGGTCGGATGACGTTGTAAAGTTGGCTGTTAATGCGATTTCTCCTGCAACTGTTGCAAAGATTATAATTGATGAAGATCAAAAACATATCGATATTTGGGTTGCAGAAGATCAGTTATCTGTTGCAATTGGGCGTCGAGGACAAAATGTAAAGTTAGCATCAATGATAACTGGTTGGAAATTGGATGTATTAAATGCAAAAGAGCAAGAACAAAAACGTGCTGATGAAGATAAATTGAAAATTGATCAGTTTATGGAGGCGTTGGATGTTGATGATATGGTTGCTAGAATGCTGGTTGCAGAGGGCTTTAATTCTTTGGAAGAGTTAACTTTGGTTGATGAATCTGAAATTGCATCTGTTGAGGGATTCGATTCAAATTTAGCAAAGGAATTACAACAGCGTGCAAATGCTTTTGTTGCAAAAGAAAAAGAAGAAACTGCGAAAAAATTGCAATCTTCTGGGGCTAGCTCTGATTTAATAGATTTTAATATTTTAACCAGCAAGCAAAAATTATTATTGTTGGATTCTGGAATTAAGACATTGGATGATTTGGCGGATTTGGATACTGATGAATTGAAAGATATATTAAACATTCAACAGAAAGATGCAGAAAATATCATTATGAAAGCAAGAGAGCATTGGTTTAATGAATCTAAGTAAATTTTTGTTGTAGATGGGGATTTTGTTATGGTAGATGGAAAATTGACTTTAAATAAAGTTATCAAGGGAACAATTTCAGGTTCCAAAGGTAATAAGATTGCTGTTGAGGTAAAGCGTAAACGCATATCTGCGCAATCCCCATCAAATTCCGTAGTGGGTGTTCTGGATGAAAGTAAAGTTTCTGCAATAAAAGAGATTTTAGATAATGCAAAACGTACCCAAGAACAACAAAAAATAGATTCAGAAATTTTAAATCAAGCAAATAAAATGCGAGATATGTTGCAACAAAAAGATGCAGAGCAAAAACAGAATCAAGTATTGAATGAAGAGAAATCTAAGCAAAATCGTGAAACTGTAAAAAAGGAGTGGAAATCCCCTGAAAATCAGGCAGCAGATTTTAATAAACATAAAAAGACAAACAGTGAAGAAGATAATTTAAAAATAAAAAAATCTGTTAAGGGTGAAAAATTAGAGCGCCATAAATTGACATTATCAAAGGTTATCGCATTTGAAGAAGACGAGGTGGAGGGAGATGAAAATATCACTCCTGCAAGTACATATAAACGCTTTTCATACTTTAAAAAACGCAAGGTTGAAAAAAATCCTGATAATGTTCCAACGCAAAAAATTATACGCGAGGTTGTGCTACATTCAACCATAACGGTTAAAGATTTGGCGGAAAAAATGGCGGAAAAAAGTTCCATTGTTATCAAGGAGCTTATGAAATTGGGGATCATGGCAACAATTAATCAAGTAATTGATGCAGATACGGCGGAAATTATAATTGGCGAGTTGGGGCATACCGTCAAACGTGTGAATGAAGATGATATCGAAAACATGATTAAGACAAAAGATAGTGAAGATGATGAAATGTTTAATCGTCCACCAGTTATTACAATTATGGGTCATGTTGATCATGGAAAAACATCTCTTCTTGATGCGATTAGAAAAACCGATATTGCAAGTCGGGAATCAGGGGGGATTACACAACATATCGGTGCGTATCAAATTATGAACAAAGAGGGAAAGTTAATAACGTTTATTGACACACCTGGGCATGAAGCGTTTTCATCAATGCGTGCACGTGGAGCAATGGTAACCGATATTGTTGTTTTGGTTGTTGCTGCAAATGACAGTATCATGCCACAGACAATTGAATCAATTTCGCATACAAAAGTTGCAAATGTTCCGATGATTGTTGCAATTAATAAAATCGATCTACCTGAGGCAAACGCTGCACGTGTTAAGACGGATTTATTAAATCATGAAGTTGTAATTGAAGAATTGGGAGGAGATGTTTTATGTGTTGAAGTGTCCGCAAAAAATTCTTTAAATTTAGATAAATTGCAAGAAGCAATTTTGTTACAATCCGAATTAATAGATTTGAGTGTTTCAAAAAATCGTCCGGCGGAGGGTGTAATTATCGAAGCAAAAATGGAAAATGGTTTAGGAATCATTGCAACTGTTTTGATTAAAAAGGGAACGCTTAGAAAAGGAGATTTTTTTGTTTCCGGTGAAACGTATGGCCGAATCAGGGAAATGTTTGATGATAAAGGAATTGCTGTTTCATCTGCGCTGCCATCAACCCCAGTTGCTGTTTTAGGTTTTTCTGAAATGCCGGTCGCGGGTGATGAATTAATTGTAACCAGTGATGAAGCAAAAGCAAAAGAGTTTGCAGCATACCAAAAAAATAAAGCAAAAGAAAAAGAAATGCTTATACGTTCGAAAGTTTCACTTCAAAATATGTTTAAAGATAGCGCATCATCGAAAATAATTTTATCTGTCATTCTTAAAACAGATGTTGTGGGTTCTGGTGAAGCAATAGTTGGTATTTTAGACAAATTAAATAATGATAAAGTAGAGGTAAAAATTATTCACTCTGCCGTTGGTGGGGTAAATGAATCTGATGTTAATTTAGCAAGATCTACATCGTCAATAATTTTAGCATTTAATGTCCGGGCAAATGGGCCGGCAAAGGCGTTGGCAAAAACATATGGGATTGATATTCGTTATTATTCTGTAGTCTATGATATTGTTGATGATGTAAAGGCAATTTTGGAGGGTAAATTAGAACCAATTGTTACAGATAAGTTTATTGGTTATGCAGATGTTATCCAAATTTTTAAAATTGGCAAATCTTTGACCGTTGCTGGATGTCGTGTTTCAGATGGATTAGTTAAGAGAAATTATAAATGTAGAGTGCTTCGTAATGATGTTGTACTGTTTGAAGGTGATTTAAATCAGTTGAAACACGAAAAAGATGATATAAAAGAAGCATCCAAAGGAGTTGAGTGTGGAATATCGTTTGCTGGATACAATGATTTAATGATTGGTGATAAAATTGAATGTTTTGAGGTTGTGAAAACGGCGGTTAAACTGTAATTTTGTGTATTAACTATGCTTATTGGTTTTTTATGTTATAATATCGCTAATGAGGGCTTTGTTAATATTATTTAGTTTTGTGCTGTTTTCTTGCTTTACATTTGCGCAAGATATTACCCAATCTGTTGCTGTTTATAAGCAAAATAAAGCAGAAATATTTAAGATTGAGGAAAATATTAATCAATACAAATCACAAATTGCTCAAATTAATGATAATATTAAATCGTTGTCAGAAAATAAGAGTAATATTCAAAAAGAAATATCAAAGTTACAAAAAATGTTAGATATTAAACGTAGGCAGATTTTTGCCATGCGAAATAATATTAAAAGTAATATAAACAATACAAAATATGGGCTGAATCAAAATTTACAAAAATTAAAGGGTGATGCCAATCAATATAATCAGGCAAAATCACAAATTGCTCAACTGTCTATGGTTGAAAAATCAATTGCAGAAATTGATAAAACGGATAAAAAATTACGTACTTTAAATCATGTATTGGAATCGGCAAGTTTGCGCTCACAACATGTAAAGCAAAATGCTGCCAATATGTCCGCCAAAGAAGATATGAAGTTAAACACTATTAAATCTCAGTTGATGAATTTAAAGACATCCCTTGGGGTTAATTAGTTTTTATATTGAAAATTGTTTTATTAATTCTTTTGAATCTTTATCCTTCAAAAGAAGGTTTTTATTTTGAGAACAGACTTCAATCGATTTTCCGGCGGTCATTATAAATACTTTATTGCATCTTTTTGCAATTATTGGATTGTGTGTTGCAATTATGAGACACAGATTTTTATTCCGAACAATCGAAAGTAACTGGTTAAATACTTCTTCTCCTGTTTTTGGATCTAAATTTCCAGTTGGCTCATCTGCCAACAAAACAGATGGATTTGTAACAATTGCCCGCCCAATTGCGATTCTTTGACATTGTCCACCGGATAACTGTGTTGGGTAATGTTTTGCCCTGTTTTTAAGATTCATTAAATCAAGTATTTTTTCTGATTCTATTCTTGCTGTCTGTTTATTAATTCCACGAATCAGAAGAGGTATCATAATATTTTCAATTGCTGTGAAATCATTTAGTAAGTTATTTGATTGATAAATAAACCCAATTTTATTTTGATGAATGATATCCTGTTGATAAGTGGGAATATAACTGCAATCTTTGCCATCTATAAATATTTTTCCACTGTCTCCTTTATCTAATAATCCTGCAATGTGTAAAAGTGTTGACTTCCCAGAACCTGATGGCCCAATCAATGCAATTGATTCGCCTGCTTTTGCATATAAATTTGCACCTGTTAATACGGTTAATTTGTCAGTTCCAATTTTGAAAGATTTTGTAATATTTATCAGTTCCAATAATTTTTTGCTGTTATTCATAACGAAGCGCCTCTACCGGATCTATTTTACCAACTTTATATGTTGGAAATATTGTTGCGATGAATGAGATAAATAGAGCTGTTAATGTTATAATCAAAACATCATAATAATCAATTCTAGATGGTAGATTTGATAAAAAATAGACTTCTTTTGCGAATACATCGGCCCCAGTTAAATTATTTAGGATGTTTTTAATTGTATCTAAATTTTTTGAAACAATAATCCCAAGAATAACACCCATGAATGTTCCAATTACCCCAAGCGTTGCCCCGGAAATAAAAAATATACGAATAAGCGAGTATTTCGGCATGCCAAGTGTTTTTAATATGGCAATATCTTTTGATTTATTTTTAACTAGAATAACAAGTGATGACACAATATTAAATGAAGCAACTAGAACAATTAATGTTAATATTAAAAACATAACATTTCTTTCAATTTTTAATGCTCCATAGAGTGATGCATTTATCTCTTGCCATGTCATTACTCTAAATTCTCCTGGATACTTTGTTGCAAGCATTTGTTTTAATTCTGTTGCCTTTCCTGGAGTGTTTGTGTATATTTCAAAAAAATCTGCATATCCATTACTTTTGCCCAAAAATTTTGTAATTCCTTTAATCGGGATGAAAATAAGGGATGAGTCATATTCGTGCATCCCGATATTAAAAATTGCCGCAATTTTGAATGATTTTATACTTGGCATAGTGCCAAATGCAGTCACTTTCCCAATTGGGGCGGTAATTGTTATCCAATCACCAATATCAACATATAATTTTCGTGCCAAAGAGTATCCAATTGCAATTTCATCATCAGAAAAATTATTTAACTTGTTGCCAAGTAATTTGGAAGTAACCATTTTTTCTTGCGATAAAACGTTAAAATCAACGCCTTTTAATAGAGCACCTGTAATCTTTCGGTTATTTGATGCCATAACTTGAGTGCTAACAACCGGTTGTATTCCGCGAACCTCTGAAGCAAATATTTTATTTTGAGAGATTGTGTTTTTAATTATATTTAGTTTATCTGAATAATTATCAAAGTTGCTGGTATATGAGTAAATATTTACATGTCCATTTATGCCCAGTATTCGTTTTAAAAGTTCATCGCGAAATCCGTTCATAACAGACATAACGGTTATTATTGCAGCAACCCCTAACATTATTCCAATTAACGAAAAATTTGCAATTATCGACAGTGCTTTTTCTTTTTTTTTCGATTTTAGATATCGCCATGCTATTGAAAATTCCAATTTTTTAAACATGTTGTTAATTACCTTTACCTGGTGGAACTAATGCTATTAACCTTGGAGATATCATTATTACCAATTCAGTATTATTTGGTATAATACTTTTATCTTCCTTAACGAAATACATTGTCGGAATACCAATAATTAATATATTCTCGCTTAATTTAATCGGTATCTGATATTGTGCAATGTCACCTTTTGTTGATGTTCTAAGGACTATTTTTGTATCAATTTTTTCAATTTTATCTGGTTGTTTTTCAATTGTTGGTTCCGCCATTATGTATAAATCGGTTTCTAATCTCACCTCTCTTGAACAACGGCCGACATCAAATCTCCCTTGCCACCTGTTTGGTAAAATAAATGTTCCTTGTGCAATTTCAACAATGTTATTTCCTGGTGTTAAAAAGGTTGCAAGTGTTTTTTTGTTCAAATTACCTCCAACTGCAAGCACCCTTCCAATTATACCTTTTAAAGAAACTTTGACAGTTCCCTCATCAAAGGCGTCTAACATGTTTGTCCAAAAAATTTCTTTATTGTTTTTAGGATATACCCGATATATTTCAACATCGAATGCAATTAAATGATCTTCTTGTTTTAATTTTGTGATTATATCGCGAACTTTTTTCTCAGTTACAATGTCACCTGAAAATAATAATTCCTTGTCTGTCCAATTAACAATTATATTTCCAATTTCTGCCCCACGCAAAGCATCTTCCACAGCCAATATTATTTCATTGTTAAAAGGAATTGATAAAGCCCATTTTGAAACACGTTTTAAAGTTAGTGTTTTACTCCGTTTATCATATGTATAAAAAACCCCCCCCGTTTTTGTAACAATTTCAATTACATCTGATAATTTGCCCCCAATATCAAGAGTTATATTATTGTAATATTGGTCAAATGATACGATTTGTATACCAGTGTTTTTAAGTAATGCTGTTAAAACTTCGTTTACGGGAGTATTTTTAAAATATAAATCATCAACTCGCAGTATTGGTAAAGGATCTCCTGTATCTGTTCGTGTAAGTTTTATTTTTGCTCTGTCATATGGTTGAGCTTGTATAACTTTTTGTGTTTCCCAGTCCACCATACATCGCATTGGGAGCTCTAGTGAAAATTTTTCTGCAACTTCTTGCGTATGTACGGCTTCTTTTGCATACATTTTCACATTAGATTTTGGCATTGTTTGCTGTTGCGTGTTTGTTTCGTGAATAGGTAAGTTTTGTTTTTTATAAAAGTCTTCAATTTCTTCTGGAATTACACCACATGACTGAATAAACACAAATGTAATCAAGAAAAGTATTTTTTTAATCGACATTTAGCCAACCTCTTTTTCTTGTTTGCTTTTATATCTTTTTGTAAACTCTTCATATGTATTTACTTTTGTTGAATCAATGAATCCCATTTCGTGCTTATCTATGTCATCTTTTGATAATTTAATTACTTTTTTAATTTCATTCTTTGAAATATCGCCTAATATTTCTTCATATTTTGGATAATTTTTAATAATCTTTTCACCATCTTCTATTATAAATTTGTTCAATGGAATTGCAAACCTTGAATAATCCTTATTTGATTCCATTGTTTCATTTGTGCGGACTGCAATATAACCGGCAATATCATCAATTTTATTTCTATAATCTACTGCTATTCTGAAATTATTTATCAAAATATCATTAGTTTTTATAGTCCCTTTATTTTTTTTCAAAGGTTTATCAATATTTTTTGTATGTCTTTCTACATTATTTTGGTTTGTAGATAAATTTTCTTCCTCGGTGGAAGTGTATACAGTGTTATCATCATATTGAAAATCATCTTCAATATCTTTAAAGTTTAAGTCCGTTTTTGTCAATGCATCAACAATTGGATTTATATCTTCATCAAATTTTTCTTCTTGTTTGCGTTGTTCCTGTTGTACAATCTCCTGTAGTCCAATTTTTTCTTTTAATTTTTCCCAGTTAGCCACTCCCTCTTCAAAATTTGCAAGACCTGTTTTATATTTATTTGGGTTTTCTTTTATATCATTTATTAACTCTTGCTTTTCATTTTCGTCTTCAATCATATCGTTGATTATGAACATGGATATATTCCAGCATTGAATACCAAAATCATAATCTTCCAATAATTCTATTTGAGATAGGTATTTTATTTTTGTAACATCATCTATCATTTCATCGTGTTGAATGAAATTTTTTATTTCAACAATTGGGTAGTCAGAGTGGAAATATTTTTCGGCATCTCTAATAATTGCTTTGTATTCTGTCAAAGCAACATCAGCTTCTGTTTGTGATGGTCTGAAAGAATTTATTTTTAATAATAACTCATGAATTTTTGAATAGTTTTCGGTACTCTCTATTTCTTTGAGATCCGTTAATTTTTTCTCTAACTCTGGTTGTTGCTTTGTTAATAAATTTAATATCATTTGTTTAAAATATCATTTAATTTGTTAAACATTTCTTCCCCAGATTTTCCAAACATTGATAGATATTCTTTAAAAGAATCTATTCTTGATTTTAAGTTATCTTTATTAATTGTGTCTGGATTGTCTATAATTGTTTGCGCTTCGTTCCATGTTGTAACTGCTTTGTCATATGTTACTAATTCTTGAAATTTGTTTATTACACTGTCTTTATCCTTGTCTTCTAGGTTTTGTAATGTTTCTGCAATTGTTAATTGCCAATCTTGCCCAATATCGGAAATTATTTTTGACTCTTTAAATTCTTCCAGTTTTTCAGGAGATGGATTAAATTTTATTATTAATTCTATCAAATCACTGACATCACTTATATTTTTTTCCTTATGAATTGGTTGAAATTGTGGGATGTTTACCTCTTTTGTAGTATTATTTTTTGTCTCTGGTTCTTCATTTTCTGTTTTTTCATGTGGTTCTAATAATTCTGGAATATCTTTTAATTCTGTCTTTTTGTAGTCTGCAAATGCTTCTTTTATATCCTCGTCTGTTTTTTGTGGTTGCTTTGATGTTTCTATTTCTTTATCGTAGATATCTTTGTTAGCATCCTGGAAATCTAATAAAACATCTTCTCCAAAAGGTAACAGATACTCATTGATTGTATTAATCCTGGTTTTATTACTTTTTAAATTCGTAATGTGTTCGGCCAATTTCTTGCCCCCTGGCATATTTCTAATTGACTCAATCACATCATCATTGGCAGTAATAAAATATTTATTAACTGCAGCAATTCCACCATTAATTACATGAAATTGACGAAAAATATTTAACATCCTCCAAGCAGCTTCATCAATTTCCTTTTTTTGTCTCAACTGCTCTAGAGATAGTTCATTTTCTTTTTTATTTTCTTCACTCATAAATATAATCCGACATTAAAATTCCGCCATTGATTGTATCACAAAAACGACCTGCGTGCAAATAGCTTTACTAATTCATTTGCTGTTTCAGGCCAACATATCCTCAGTTAACTTGGAGGAAAAGGAGGATATGTTGAAAGAGAATGGG
>CAUTVF010000017.1:0-16831 GCA_963541805.1 uncultured Alphaproteobacteria bacterium | reverse complement strand
TGCTTTTTGCATCACAACCATACCATTAACAATATCAGCTTCTTCATTTTGATTGTCTGCATAAGAAAAAAAAGAACACAGATATAAAAAAGAAAAACACAATATAAAATATAGTTTTAATGATTGTTGCATGCAGATCTCTTAAACCATCATCATTTATCTGATGAAAATAATACTTGACTGATTATTTCTTCAATTGATTTAGCAGATGTCCCCTTTATAGCATCACGATGTTTTAAATACTTTGATGCAGTACCGACATTTAACATAATATATTTATCCCCAATAAAACCATCACTTA
Organism: uncultured Alphaproteobacteria bacterium; assembly: GCA_963541805.1. Classification (GTDB taxonomy): domain Bacteria; phylum Pseudomonadota; class Alphaproteobacteria; order Rs-D84; family CASDRH01; genus CAUTVF01. The sequence continues at coordinate 16,530 of CAUTVF010000017.1, read as the reverse complement.
CAATTTTTGCAGTAGTATCAACGGATAGTTTATAGTCTTTATCTATTTCCATCCTAATTTCAACCATATAATTTGATGGATTTAAACGAATATCCTTAACGGATCCAATTTTAACACCCTTTAACCTTACGTCAGATCCCGAAACAATCCCACTTGTATTTGAGAAAACAGAATACAAAGTATAACCGCGTAAACTATTTACACTGGACACACTGATCGCCCAATAAATAAAAAAAGATGCAAACAAAAGTATCAATATTCCAACAACATTTTCCAATTTATTATCAGAATTTTTAAGTTTACTAGAAACTAAATGACAGATATTAAGACACTTACCAAACACAACTGAAATAATTTCTGATAACTGCATAAAACCTACCCATTAAAAACAAACGAAAAACTATTCAGCAGATACAGAAACACCACCTAATGGTGCAACATCTTCCGTTTTAATTTTTTTCGCAGCATTTAAATCTTCTGCAATCCTTGCTTTCTTAGATTGAAGCCCGCGCAAGTAATACAACTTTGCACGTCTTACTTTACCAACCTTTACCAATTCAACTTTATCAACGACAGTCCCATACAAAGGAAAAACCTTTTCAACCCCAACAGATGATGACATTTTGCGAACTGTAAATGACGAATTTATACCAGCATTCTTACGAGCTATGCAAACACCCTCGAACGCTTGTAAACGCTCCGCTTTTTCTTCTTTAACTTTTGTATACACACGTACAGTATCGCCCGCTTTGAAAACAGGAAACGACTTATTAAGCTTCTCTATATTAGATTGTTCAATTTTCTTTAATAAATTCAACATAACACCCACCAAAATACTATTTCTTCAATGTAAACTTTGCAAAATTTGACTTAAATTTATCTATTCTGCCACCATGTTCATTTGCGGAACGCCTGCCAGTCCACGCAGGATGATTAAAAGGATCAACGTCAAGACGCATCTCTTTTCCCTTGCTATAAGTGGTTTCGATATTAATTGAATCACCATTCGTCATTATAACTTTGACAGTATTCATCGCTGGGTGAATCCCTTTTTTCATATTTAACCTTTTCCTTTTATAAACTACGCTTAGGCTTGCATTTATATAACATAGCTCTTTTTATTTCAAGAAAATTATTATTAAATGTAAAAATTCTTGATAAAGGAAGAAATATTAGATATAGTCCATAAACTATGGAGATTTTTTCAAATTTAGTACAAAAAATAACAAATATTGTCAGAAAATGTTGCTCTGTTGGTTATAAAACCGACAGAGTATTGGTTGTATTCTTATCAGGTCCATCCGGGGTTGGTAAGACAACTATTGAGAGTAAATTACTGAAAATGAACAAAAATTGGACCCGCCTTAAATCCACAACAACCAGGGCACGCCGCGATAGTAACGATAATTTGTCATATAATTTTGTATCACTTTCAAGATTTAAGGAAATGGTAAAAAAAGAGGATTTTATTTTTCATATGAAAAGTAATTATTCAGATGATGTTTTATATGGATTTGCAAAAATAGATATTAATAAAGCAGTTAAGTGTCATGATGTTATAACGATTAACGCACACGCATCCAGTGTAAAAATAATAAAAGATAATTTAAAAAAAATGGGAATTAAAAATGTTTCTATTTTTATATCTCCGCCATCTATTGTAGAACTAAAAAAACGCATACAAAACAGAAACAGCGAAAGTCAAGATGATATCAAAGTAAGATTAAGCAAAGCAAAGGATGAGATCAAATTTGCAAAAACCTTTGATTACCAAATTATAAATGATAATTTGAATAAAACTATCAAACAAATAAATAGAATTATTTACCAAAATTTAAAATAACAAAAAATTTATAATTGCAATTATGCAAAACAGTATTTTATTTATAGCTTTATCGCAATTTTGTTCGCTATGTATTGGGTTGTATAATAAATTAGTAAATAGGAAATGCTTTTTTGTTGTTATTTCCGGGCCTCCTGCCATTGGAAAAAATACAGTTTGCAATATTTTAATCAAGAAATTAAGACAAGATAATATAAAAATTAATTTTATTAAATCTTATACCACGCGCAGTATTCGAAATAGTGAAGATTCATATAACTATCATTTCATATCGAAAGAAAAATTTACAAAGAAAATCAATAATAATCAAATGTTAGAATATATAATTAATCCAAATAATCAGCAATATTATGGATTTGCACTATCTGATATAAAGTATAATTTAACATTAAGACGAAATTCCATTGTGATTCCAACATATAATTTTTTGTTAAATTTGCAAAAATACATAAATGATAAAAAAATTACATATTGTAAAATTATTTCAATCTATCTGTTACCAAATTCTATAGAAGATATAAAAAGCAGGATTCTAATGCGTGGGAGTGAAAGCAAAGAAGAAATCAAACGTAGGATTAAAAGTGTAGAAAGTGATATTAAAACGTCAGTACACTATGACATACAAATTGTAAATAAAAAATCAAGAATTACAGCAAACTCTATACATCGATTGTTAAAGGCAGAATTAGATTTATAGTATAAAACTAAATATCAAGACGACTATTATTTTTACAAAAATTGATTAAACCTTCCATATCACTTGGTAGATCTGATTTGAAAATTAAATAATTTTTTGTTCTTGGATGAATAAATCCCAATTCTGATGCATGTAATAGATGTCTTTCAATACTATTCAATATTCTTTGTGTTTTGATATCATAACCTTTAATACTTTTTTGAAAATCTCCGTATATCTTATCCCCTATCACTGGATTTCCAATATGATTCATATGTACGCGTATTTGATGGGTTCTACCTGTTTCTAATTTTAACCGAATCAAGCTGATATATTTATTATTTATATTAAAAATATTTACAGTTTCATAATTTGTAATTGCAGTCCTAGTTTTTTTACCTTTATAAATCCTATGAACAATTTGTTTTTGCGTTTTTGGATTATATGCAATCATAGTTTCAATTCTATCAGATAACACCTTTGGTTTTCCAAAACATAAAGCATAATAAATACGATGAATACTGTGATCTTCAAATTGCTTTTGTAAATTTATTAAAGCTGATGTTGTTTTGGCTACAACCAAAACCCCGCTTGTATCTTTATCAATTCTGTGAACAATCCCCGGTCTGAAACTATCAATAGCAGTATTGTTTAAACCATGGGCTAAATTTCCATTAGTATAAAACATCAATGCGTTTACAAGTGTTTTATCCAAACTTCCAGGAGAAGGGTGAACAACAAGACCGGATGGTTTATTTATTACGATAACATCATCGTCTTCATACAGAATATGAAGTGGGATATCATAAGGAGCAAGTGAGATTTGTGCAAAATCCGATTTGTCATAATCAACAGTAATATTTAATTCACTTACCAATTTATAATTACAATCATTAACAATTGAATTGTTAATATATACATGATTATTTTTTATCAAATACTGAATTTGTCCCCTGGATATGTCATTGATCTTTGATGACAAATATTTATCTAATCTAATTTTTTTATCAGAGATATCACAAAACTTAAATTCATATTTCATAAATTATTTATTCTTTTGTATATCAAAATTCACATTTGCATTCGTAACTGTTCGTAAATATTTTTCAACAATGAAAGTAAAATTTTCTGATGAATTAGGGGAAATATATTTTTTATTTAATTTCTTAACAATATGCCACAACACATTTTTTTCTTTATTTTTTAATTCAATTAGAATTGGTGGAATAGTTTGGGATTGAAAAGTTCTGTTGATTACACGACCTTTTATAATTAAAAAATCTTTATCTCCCCGTCTAACTGTTGGAATCGGGATGTCTACTTCAATTTCTAACTCTGTCTTTTTAATATTTCTTGAACTCATTGACGGGAGAGAGATGCTCTTTAACCCTTTTACAATCATGGCACGATTAGAAACTAATAAAAATGATACTATAACAAACAATAAAACTGCTGATACTATTAAAAATAACATATAATCACGATTACTATTAATTTTGATTCTGTTTTTTTTGTTGATCCTATTATCTATGTTTCTTGATGTTTTATTTTCAGAATCCAATCCATTATACTTCGACATATCTACAATCCACATATGCTCACATTTATAGCATCTAAATCTATTCTCATTTGACAATAATCTATTTGAATCAAACTGAAAAATTGCTCCGCATTTTGGACATTGAATTTTCATATATATTCCTTAATAATTCATATAAATATATGCCTTCCATGATAACACAAATTAAAATATTTTTGCAAATTAAAATAATATTGACTATAATCATAGGTTAGAAATTTATTTTAATTTTAAAGAATTTTTTAAATTGATAGCAAATAAAGAAGTAAATAGTACGATTATTAGTATGCGTGGGGTTAGTGCAAGGTATGAACAAAATCCGGCAATCTTTTCTGATATTAATTTAGATATCTTGCCTGGTTCATTTCATTTTTTAACAGGTGCATCTGGTGTTGGAAAAACAACTCTATTATCGTTAATGTATATGGCAAACATGCCAGCAAGTGGATCATTATCTATATTTGGAAATAATATTCATGACATGAATCGCGATCAAATGGCTATGATGAAACGTAAAATGGGGGTAATTTTTCAAAATTATAGATTATTAGATAATTTGACGGTATTTGATAATGTTGTTCTACCACTAATTATTGCTGGAAAAAGTCAAAAATATATTGATAAATATGTGCCTGATTTACTTCAATGGATTGGCCTTGGAAAATATATTTATGAAACTCCTTCTGTATTATCAGGTGGACAGAAGCAACGTGTTGCAATTGCACGCGCTGTCATTACAAAACCGGATTTAATTATTGCAGATGAACCAACAGGAAATGTTGATGATGATATGGCAATAAAATTACTTTATCTGTTTGTTGAGTTAAACAGAATGGGAACTGCTGTTGTAATTGCAACACATTCGAAAACATTAATTGAAAAATTCAATTATCCAGTTATTGAAATAAAGAACAGAAAATTATCGATACAATAAAACTTAAAAATTATGAAATATATTACAAAAAAAATACATAAAAAATCGATTTTTTCCGGAAATAGCAACAGATATAACTTTGATTTTATTGTCGATTCTGATTCAAACTTATTGTCACTTATTACTGCATTAATGGTTTTCATTGCTTCTCTGTCTGCTGTGTGTGTGATTGGCGTAAATAATTTATTTAACGCATGGAATCAAGATTTAAGCGGTCAAGCAACAATTCAAGTATTACCATTTAATAAGAGCAACAATGTTTTAACCAAACAAGAACTAAAAGATAAAACTCAAAGTATTATTTATGATTTAAAAGATAGCAACATCTTTTCAAAAATTCAGTTGGTTAAGGATAGTGATATTGATAGTATGTTAAAACCTTGGCTAGGATCATCAGTTATAGATTTTAATATACCAGTTCCAAATTTAATAGATGTCCAATTAAAGAACATAACAAAAGATAAATACACGAGTACAATAAATATTGAAGCTTCGCTAAAAGAAAAATTTGGACCACTTACAATCGAAAACCACGATAAATGGCTACGAGATATAAAAAAAATTAAAAATTCTGTTCAGTTTTTGGCATATTTTATCTTGATTGCAATAATTATTACAACTTCTGTAACTGTGATATATACGACAAATGCTTCATTTAAAGCACAAAAGCATTCAATTGAAGTTTTTCATTTAATTGGAGCATTTGACGAATTTATTGCAAATCAATTTGCGAGATCAGTTTTTAAATTAACTTTTATCGGTTCCATAATTGGTTTTATTTTATTTTTGATAATATTTGGTGTTATATCTGTCATCATTCAAGATTTAACAGGTACACTTTTTGACTATATTCAATTTTCTGTAATTGATTGGATAACAATTGTATCTATACCCTTTATCTCTGCAATCATTGCAAAATCCACTGCCAAAAATACTATTTTACAAATAATTGGTAAAGTTAAATAACAATGCCAAAAAACAAAAAACGCAAACATATATTAATTTTTATTAAGCTATACTTTGTAATTTTACCTGTGATCTATTTGTGTGGTTTTATATGGTTTATTAATAATTTACCCAAATCAAAGATGGTTCACAAAACAGAAAACAAGATTGATGCAATTGTTGTTTTAACAGGGGGCAGTGCAAGAATTCCAGAGGGGCTCTATATGTTACAAAATAATAAAGCAAAATTATTGTTTATATCTGGATTATTTACAGAACTATCAATTAAAAATTATAAAAGCATTTTATCTAAATTTAAAAAAATTGACTATCACAAAATTCATTATGATACTGTTGCAAAGACAACAATAGAAAATGCCGAGCAAGTAAAATACTGGACAAACAAAAATAATATTCGTTCAATATATTTAGTCACGTCACATTACCATGTTCCACGTGCCAAATATTTGATAAAAAAATATAATCCAGAATTAAAAATTACTATACATCCTGTATTTCCAATTAATTTTGATACAGAAAGTATTTATAATATTCGCATATTTTCTTTGATATTTTTTGAATATAACAAATACATTCTTTCACATTTATTTATCGAAATAATATCACTTTTTACATAGGGATCAGAATGAAAAATTACATGCATATTATAAAGCAAGCTATTAGGTCAATAATATTTATGATATTGTTTTACCTCTGGTCAATTATTATTTTTATATCCATATTGTTATTATCATGGAAAAAATACGAAAAAATTAAAAATATTCCTGTGATATGGTCAAATGTTATTATGTATTTGTTGCGGGTTATTGTTGGAATTAAATATCGCGTTAATGGAATTGATAACATCCCAAAAAATAAACCATTTATAATTGTATCAGCTCATCAATCTGCGTGGGATACCTGGGGATTATGTGCAATAATTAAACAACCAATAGTATTTATTTTAAAACGAGAATTGATGTTAATTCCTCTATTTAATATTTGTTTAAAAATTTATGGATGTATTCCGATTAAACGCGGAGATAAAAATATGATTAATAATATTATATACACCTCAAAACAAGAATTAAACAAAAGTAAAGTAATCGGTATTTTTCCGCAAGGTTCCAGAAAAAAACCAGAAGATAAAATAAAATGTAAATCAGGAATCTGGTATTTATACCAATATTTTAAAGATATTGATTTTATACCTGTCAGTCTTGATTCTGGAAAATTCTGGGCAAAAGGACAGTTGATAAAAAGCGATGGATTGATTACTGTAACCGTTCATAAAAAATTAAATCTTTCTCGCGAGATCAATAAACACGAATTCTTAGATAAATTGGAAAATATTTTGTCAGATCAAATTAATTATTAAAATCCGCCCCAATTTGGGTTGAAATACTTTTCTATAGCTTTCTGGACCATTTGTTGTTCCAATTCTAGATTGGTTAATATCTCTCCAAGAGTTGTATCATACCTTACAATGACTCCATCATATTTTTGACCATTTTTACCTTTTGATTTACCTAATTTTACTCCATCCAATTTTCTATTTAATTCACTTACAACTAAATCTTTAAATTTTGATAAATCACCACCGGTAGATTTTCCATCTTTTGCTAAATATAAAATACATGTGCTACAAGGAGATGCAACAGGGGAGCTATCAACCTTTTTAGAAAGGTCAAACCTTGCAAAAACCTCACCATATTTAACAAAAGCTTTTTTACTATCACCAATAGTACCAATTGTAGAAGCATACAAAGAATTGATTTTTAATTTGTCTTCATTTCTATCATTTTTTCCTGTGCTAGTTGCATTAATTTTACTGACATTTAACACCCCATTTACTTGAAAATCTAAATATCCAGATGGAACATCAATTTGTGCCACTTTTAATTCAGTTGCTTTCACTGGAGATGGACCATTAGATGTGGACTTTACATATAAATCCTGAACAATCAAATCTCTTGCAAATTTTAAATTATCATTTTGTCCAGTTAACATGACTCTTCCACTCTGGGCTGTAAACCCTAAATCAAAATAAACATTGTCGTAAGTTATACCATCATTTACTTTAATCTTGTCATCTATCTGAAAATCTACCTCATTACCAACTTCAATATTTATGTTATCTGCTTTTAAATTAACATATTGCCCTGATTTTGTATCGATTTTATTAACTCTTTTAATATCTTTATTATTTAGCAACATATCTGTCTGCATTGTGTTATCCAAAATACTGGTAGTTTTATATTTGACTAATAAACTTTTATCTGCCCTTACAGGATTTAATTTATTTATTAAAGTTCCATCACCAAATTTTTCCTCTTTTCCATCTTCTTTACTGTACTTCCAATTCGATGTATCAAACCAATTCATACCTATAATTGCATTGCTTTCTATATATCCACCTGAAAAACCCAACTCCCTAACAATTGAACGAATTGTGACATCTTCAACTTCTTCATCCCCGCTTGCAATCACTATTGCTTCTACAACATCAACATTACTTTTTTTAATTGATTTACGACGAACTCTTACAGAATATTTTTGACCTAACATATTGGTACCTTTTCCAAGGCCAACAGGTAATCCCATACTGTAAACTTTTTCTAAAAATTCTTTTTCACTATTAAAACCTTCTGGAGGAATTATTTTGCCATTCTGGCACTCGGATTTTAAGTTGGACAAACTTATATTACATGTTGTATTTTTTGGAAACGATTCAACATACTTTAATAAAAATCTTTCAAAAACCTGTTTTATTGTACTGATCTCCTTAACAATTAACATATCACGTAGTTTAGTTTTACGTTTAATTGTTTGCTGATTTATAATAGGATACATCATCATGATAATAGAAATCATAAGAATAACTTCTAATATCATTCCACCTGAAAACAAAATTTTATTACTATTAAACTTATTATTCATTTTAACGCAACTTAAAATTAATTAATAACTGGCAACTACAATCCTAATGGATCAAAACATTCACTTTTTCCAGAAGGATATGCTTTTATATAAATATTATTCCACTCAGTACATGTATCTCTAATAATGTTATATGATCGATCAAGAATTTTAGATAATTGTTTACTTGAATTATCTAAATTTCCATCAGAATTATATGAAAATATTTCAAAATCTGGAATGTGCATTATACCATTACTATCAACTAATTCTTTATCCCCGTACAAAATCTTACCTGTAACTATTGTTCCAACATTAATTGTAGATCCCCAAGTAACTTCAGGTGTTCTAATTTCTTTTGCACGAATTACCGCATTTGCATTGAAATATTGTGCAGAAGAACTGAATATACCTGCTTGAACTTTATTTGCATATAAACTAATTATGTCAATATTTCGTAAAGGGGATTTATCAGTATATGGCTTTAAACTGCTATTTTGAGCATCAATAGAATTTAGTTTCAATCCAATATACGAATCTTTTGTCGGATCGCTTAGCACTGTTGTTACATCTGCAAGGGATGTTACTTGTTTATTTGCTTTTATAGTCAAAGTATATCCATTATCAGGTTCAACAAAACGGGCTGGATTTGGAATTACAAAATTTGCTATTTTTAAATTTCCTACTTCTGTAATTTCACTAACTTTAAATTGAGGTATATCCTTTCCTTGTATTTTTCCATCTAACTCTTGATATGGGCCCATATTTCTAAACGACTGAATAACACTTTGAGCATCAACAACCCCAGTATTTACAATCTTAAAATCAATTAATTTGTTTTTATTATCTAAAACTTCAATCTCCCCATCAGTTTTACATATTTTATTATTACCTGTTGCACCCATAAATATATCTGTATACATAATTGCTTTTTCCGGAATAACACGATTTAGGTATATATCAACACGTCCTGCCCCACGTGAAATTTGTACAATAATTCCACTGGATATTTTAACTTGTAAAATACCATCTGTATTTAAACCCCAGTTATGCGCCATACCATAAACATTTCCTTCATCAATAACACCAGCATTTGGTCCGATCATGGATGCAACTTCTTGTAACTGTAAAGGTTCCATATTTCCGCCTGATAATATAAAATAACCACTAATTGAATCATCTTGTTTATCCATCACTAAATAAGCTTCATTAAATAAATTATATATAGCTATTAAATTTCCACTTAAACCGAAATCTGCTAACAAAGACGATATCTGAGTTTCTCCAGTTGTAATATGCGGAACAGGTTCAACAGGATGAGAAAGTGCACTTTCAGAATGCACTGGCATATGAGCATCCATATAATTTGATACCGCGTATATGATATTTTCTATTTCTTTTGCAAGTGCAATATTTTGTGTTGTTGCCGTTTGTTTATTTACTGATTTTAAAACGAAAGGAGCCAAACTAGATAACAAAGCAATCGCAAGCAAAGCTTCCAACAGGCCAGCTCCGTTATACAATACTTCTTTCAATTTAACCATAAATTACCACCATGTTGTCGTAGCTTCGTTTAATACAGCTTTAATGGATTCAACCTGCTTCACAATAATATCAGATAAAAATTTATCATTAATTTTAATATCCTTGACCATTGTGGATTTATCCCCAACAGATATACGTGCCCTTGGATTTTCTATATTATCAACTATATCATCGCTACCTGTTACTATTATCGCATTCATAACCTTGTAATTATCTGCAATAATTGGAAGTAATTTACTTTGATTATTAGAATTAACTAATTTCAATACATCAACATCAATCGACTCTGGAAAACCCAATTCTCCAATTGTTGCTGAACTGTCAACTTGTAGCTTTGAAGTATTTAAGTGCCCTTTAACATTAACAACTCCGTGCGTATCAAAATTTCTTACAGACATGGTATGTGCAGTAATATCTGTTGCATATAAAGCAGGAGTTTCTATTACCAAAGAATTAGAATACTCTCGGTTATATGAATGATATTTTAAATTTTCACCATTTAATGTTTTTGCTGTTAAATCTTTTGTTTTCAAGTATTTAATTTGCCACCCATTAGGATCAAGTATTTTCATTTCATAACCTGATATATCACTTATACAATAAATATTGTTACTATTCATATCCAATTCTGTCATCATTGTATTATGCATCGGATTATTATTCACAAATGTTTTCGCCAGGTAGTCACCAAAATTTTGCTGAGATTCAAGAGATATCACAAAAGCATTAATTCCAATCATATTTTTAACTTCTGCTGGTAATCTGTAATCTGGTAAATTACTTACAACAAATGTTCCAACATTATCATCATGCTCAATAAACGCAGCATTCCAACCAAGCATATTTAATACTTCATTTATCTTAATTGATGATAGTTCGTCACTGGAACTAATCCTACTTACAGCATAACCAGTTAATACACGATTTGATGAAGAATCTATTTTACAATGAAGTATCAAACTATGTCTTAATCCAAGCGGATTAAATTGAGAATTTGAGTAAAAAGATGTTGGAAAACCATACTGTTGAAGGTGTGGTAAAATAGTTGAATACGATAACTCCTGAGTGTCACATCTATCTTCTGGAAAATATGTTTTAAATAAATCTTCTTTTTCGAAAAGTACAAATCCACTTGCAGCATTTTGAACAGATTTAATCTCTTCAGAGATTACCAAATTTTCAACAGTTTCATTTCTTCTTTGGATTTGCTGCACAATAATCGGCATAGACATCATCAAGATACCCATAACAAGCAACGCTTCCAGTAAGATTGCACCACTATATATTTTCTTTAACTGTTTATCTTTCATAGCATCGTTCAGAATGAGTAATTTAGAATATCACAATACAATATATGGTACAATTAAAAAAATTTCGATAATTTAATAAACTCATGAATTGATAAATCCTCTGCCCTTTTTGTTTCATCAATATTACATTTCATAAAAATATTTTTATCTTTAATAAAATGTCGAATCATTTTACGTCTATTGGAAAATAATAATTTAACAATGTAATCTAGTTTTTTTATATCAAAATACGAACAATCTAAATTGTAAATCGGATTAAAACTAACAACACTTGATAATATTTTGGGTTTTGGATAAAAACACACGGCAGGTATATCAAATATTTGTTTTGTTTGACAAATAACATTTGATAAAACTGCAAGACGTCCGTAATCAGATTTATTTTTATCCTGTGTTGCTGTTATACGATTTGCAACTTCTTTTTGAAACATTAACATCATACCAGAAATTTTTTTATGAAAATAGATCTGATACAACCAACTAATTAATAATGGAACTGAAATATTATATGGTAAATTTGCACATATGTAAAAATCTTCTTCTCCTGTCAACTGCATATAATCATGATGATCTAAGGTTAAAGCATCTTTATTAACAATGTTCAACTTATTTGGATAATATTTTGAAATTTGATTTTGAATTGCAATTGTACGTTGATCAATTTCAATTGCGATTACTTTTTTTGCATTATTTTTTAACAAGGCTCGTGTTAATGTGCCAACACCTGCTCCGATTTCAATAACAATTTTATTTTGAATATTTGGAATTTGCTTTACAATTCTATCAGTGATAGATAGATCAATTAAAAAATTCTGACCTAAGGATTTTTTCGCAATAATTCCATTTGAAATTAATAAATTTTTGACATCTGGCAAATCGTCATAAGTTATATAAGTCATAAATAAAACTATAATCCTTTACGATGTTTAATTGCTTCGGTAATCGTACCATCATCCAAATAATCCAACTCTCCACCTATTGGAACCCCCTGGGCAATTTCAGTAACTTTTACATTATATTTTTTAATACTTTCCAAAATATAATGAGACGTAATTTTCCCATCAATTGTTGATGGCAGTGCGATTATAATTTCTTTTACAATGTTACTTTGTAATTTATTAAGTAATGATGTTAAATTTAATTTCTCTGGTGTAATTCCATCAGAAACAGATAAAACACCACCCAAAACATGATACAAACCATTGAATATAGTTGTCCTTTCAATTGCCCAAAGGGATGCCACATCTGATACAATACAAACAATTGATTTATCGCGTGTATTATCAGAACATATTTTACATGGAGATATTGTATCAAAATTTCCGCATTCCGGACAAATTTTAACAGTGCTACGAATATTATTAAATACTTCTATCAAATTCTTAAAATCACTGTCTTTACGGGCAATTAAATGCAATGCAATTCGAACCGCCGTTCTTTTACCAACGGATGGTAATTTCGATATCTGTTTTATAAAACTATCAATTTCATCAGACTGCTTGATCATTATATCAACTCAAATAACTATAATTAGTTTTTTACAATTTTATGTAAATGTATCAAACTTTTAAATATACCTTTTAATAATTTAAATGGGGTCTTGTAAAATTGCTTTCTTCTTAAATAAAGACGAATTATAAACATTAAATTATCTTTTGCATATGCAGACGATGTTAACAAAGAATAAATCAGTGCCTTTTCATATCCAGAAAGAGAACCACAATCCAAATAAATTTCATCTGATTTCATTTTGATGGTACGCAAAGATTGTTTACGTTTATCCTCCAATACTGTTGCGTTCAATGCAGGAATAAAAATATACTCTCCTCCAACCCAGCCATCTTTATATATTGGTTCTTTTTCGGAATTAATTAACATTGCATCACGTGCCAATTTTTCGGTAACCTTGTAATCAAAAATTGCAAAACAAAATGCAGCTTCATTTGATTTTGATTTCTTGGGTTTCTCTATATAAATTCCATCTTCAATAATCCCCCACCGGGATGGATCTTTAATTTTCCTTGTTGCAATTAAATTTCCCCCATACCCGTCAGATAAATATTTATCAACCGCTCTCATTAAAATTGTTTTTGGCGGTGTCTTGTAATCATTTGCAACATAATCTGGCAGTACAATATCATCCCCCCATAACATAACAATATTTCTATGTTTATCTGCAATTGATTGATGAACCAACCCAATTGCATGTCCCGTACCCAATGCCTTTGATTGAATAACATATTTTAAATCAATATAATCAGGTAAATATAAACTTTTCAGTAATGCTAATTCTAAAGTATTGCCTTTTTTTTCAAATTTTGCTTCTACATCTTTTTCATGAGTAAAACATGATTGAAACGCTTTTTTTGCACTTTCATCACTACATACAATCGTTATATGTTTACCACCTGCTGCAATTATATCTTTTACCAAATAATCAATAACCTTTTGAGATCCAAATGGAACAAGTGATTTATGTGGAATCCCTTTTGAATGCGGATAATTTCGCGTTCCTTTACCCGCAGCCAAGATAACAAACTCTAGATTATCAGTTGTCATTTTTTGTTTAAATAAATTCATATTTGACCTTTAATAGAATACTAAAACTAACCCTCGATACTATAACAATAAAAAATCTGTGTCAAATCGATATAATTAAAAATTATTTTAACGTCTTGACAAAGGATTGCAGATAAATATAATTGGGGCCAACGGATGTCCCGTTTTTTAACACAAAATAATCTAAATTTTATAATGTTGTTATGTATCTTTAATTGTGTTTGTTAATCTTAAATAAGGGTTTGATTATGCATGTCAATGAATTAAAAAATAAAAAACCAAAGGAATTAATAGAAATTGCAGAAGAAGAAGGGATAGATGATGTATCATCATTTAATACTCAGCGCTTACGTTTCGAAATATTAAAAGGTCGTATTAAAAAAGGAGAAATAATAATAGCCGAAGGAGTACTTGAAATTCTGCAAGAGGGTTTCGGTTTTTTACGGTCATCTGAACAAAATTATTATGCTGGACCCGATGATATTTATATTTCTCCGGCACAAATAAAAAGATATTCATTAAAGACCGGTGATACAGTTGAAGGAGAAGTAAGGCAACCAAGGGATAACGAAAAATATTTTTCATTAAGTAAGATCAATACAATTAATTTTGAAGATCCAATAAAAGCGAAACATCGTATTCATTTTGATAATTTAACCCCTCTATATCCAGAAGAAAAATTAAATTTTGAGTTCTCTGCAAACACACTATTGAACGATAAAGAAAAAATTAAGGAAAATTTAACAACAAGAATTATTGATATAATTTCTCCTCAAGGAAAAGGTCAACGATCATTAATTGTTGCACCACCAAGAACGGGAAAAACAATTATGATGCAACATATTGCCCATGCAATTACAGAAAACAATCCAAATGCATATTTAATTGTTTTGTTGATTGATGAAAGACCGGAAGAAGTAACGGACATGAAGCGTATTGTAAAAGGTGAAGTTGTGTCATCAACTTTTGACGAACCTGCTTTGCGTCATGTTCAAGTGTCAGAAATGGTAATTGAAAAAGCAAAACGATTAGTCGAATATGGACATGATGTTATAATTTTACTTGATAATATCACCCGTTTGGGACGCGCATATAATACAGTTATTCCATCCAGTGGAAAAGTGTTAACTGGTGGGGTTGATGCAAATGCACTACAAAAACCAAAGCGCTTTTTTGGTGCCGCACGTAATGTAGAAAATGGGGGGTCCCTTACAATTATTGCAACTGCATTGATTGAAACAGGATCTAGAATGGATGATGTAGTATTTGAAGAATTCAAAGGAACTGGAAACTCTGAAATCATTTTAGATAGAAAATTATCAGACAAAAGGATATTTCCAGCGATTGATATAACACGATCTGGAACACGAAAAGAAGAAATGCTGGTTGAAAAAGAAACATTACAAAAAATGTGGATCTTAAGACGTTTACTACTTCAAATGGGTTCTGTTGAAGCAATGGAATTTTTAATTGATAAAATAAGTAAGTCGAAAACAAATGCTGATTTTTTCGAATCAATGAATCAGTAAAATTATTAATACAGCTAAAATTAGAATCGTAGAATTGCGATTCTTTTTTTATATAAGAAGTCAGCATATTCATTCGAAACTTGGAGGAAAAGAAGAATATGCTGTCGCTAAGAAATTATAAAAATACTTCATACCTTTTATTTAATTAATTTAATCTTTTTTAGTCAGAAACGATTAAATTTAACTCACTATTAATTTTTACTTTTTATTACTAATGTGAAACATTGTTTGGATCGTATATTTTTTGTAGTGTTACAGTATCAAGCATATTAATTATATGATCTCTGAAATTGGTTTTATTATCAAGTATTGCTCCTATAACTTTGTTATACAAAGTTCCACTTGATAATTCATTAAATAGATTTTCTGCATTTACTGTTACTCTCCACTCTGCACATCGCTCACCAAATTTACACCTGTAATCACTGTAACTAACTCCACCATTTACATAATACTCAAGGCGACACCCAGCATGCAATCTGAATGCTTTATAAATCAGTGGATCTATATCTACCCACCGTGTACAAGTAACACTAAAAGTAGCAGCGTATAAATCAAAAGATGTAATAGAAAACATAATCATTAAAAATATTAATTTATTTTTAATTTGCATATCATTTATTTTCAAAATAAAACTTCCCAATTTACTAATTCTTAATGATTGTTTATTTAAAAGCATAACACCCTCCTG
>CAUTVF010000016.1:0-17578 GCA_963541805.1 uncultured Alphaproteobacteria bacterium | reverse complement strand
GTTTATGCATTCTTTAGATATTTCTTCTGGATATTCGAATACTGTATCTTTGAAGTTTATTAAAGCATTTTAGTGTTGTTAATTTATTGATAAATTAATTGGTATATTTATTTTTATTGTTTATCTGTTAAATAGATATTGACAAATAAAAAATATGTGTCTATCATACCATCATAATCTTTATTTTTAAGGAGGCTCATGAGATGATTGAGCAACGGGTGGATGATGAGTTAAGAGACAGCGATATTTTCGCGATTCTTGCTGCAGAGGGGATAAATCACAAACAAAAAGTTTATGGTTTTGAATTGCTTCTTGATCGGCTGTCTTCTGATACGCATTCAAAGTTTTCTTTATTTCCGATTCCAAGGGAAGAAGATTTAAAGAAATGCCTTGTGAGCATAGTTAGTAGTAATGAAAATAACTGCGAACCCAGAGTATATTTAAGTTATACCAATAATGTTCCTGTTTTAGCTGTACGTTACTTTAACTGACGGGCTGTGTCCGGGTCCCGCGATTAGTCGCGGGATTTTTTTATATAATTTTTTCTTTATTTCTTTTATTATTGTTCTATGTTAAAAAAATTTACTCGCAATATTGAGAACTTTACCTGTGAAAATTGCGGATATTTTGTCCTTGGTAATGGTTATACAAATCATTGTCCAAATTGTTTATATTCAAAACATGTTGATATAAATCCGGGTGATAGATTATGCAAATGTTGTGGATTAATGCAACCAATTGATGTTTTGCAATCTAGACATGGATATGTTATAACGCATAAATGTTTAAAGTGTGGTTTTATCCGAAATAATAAATCATCTTCTGTTGATAATTTAAATGTTATGTTATCACTGTCATCCCAGAAAATAAAAAATTATTGAAAATGTAGTTGTGGGTTGTTACCATAACGGGCGTTTTGTAGAAAAGGAGTATTACGTGATAAAATTTTTAACACACGGGACTAAATTCAGTTTTTATTATACAATCAAATTATTTTTATATTGGTTTTTTAAGATATTCTATCACGCTAGAATCACAGAGTTAAGACAATTGAAAACAGATGATGCGGGTATCTGTGTAGTTAACAATTTATCTTATATTGATCCTTTATTAGTTTGGGCGTTTTTTCCACATCGTCCATTTTTTGTTATGACAAAGCAAACAATGGGACGTAAATGGGTTTGGTTGTTGCTTCGGTTTGCGGATATTATACTTTATAAACCAAATGATACATTTATGCCTCGCGAGGTTGCAAATGTTGTTAAATCTGGTCGTTTTGTTGTGATGTTTGTTGAGGGACGAATATCAGAAACCGGATATCTAATGAAAATTTATGAGGTCCCTGTATTTATCGCAAATTTAGCCAAATCAAAATTAATTCCGATTCATATTGAGGGGGCTCAGTACAGTTACCATACAAAGCTGGTTGGAAGAAATCTTTCAAAACATATATTTCCACACGTTACTATTTTTGTTGGGGAACCTTGCCAGTTAACATTCAAAACCGGTTTGACTGAACGTGAGAAACGCGAAAAAGCGGGATTGTTTTTATATAATAAAATGGCAGAAATGATTTATCATGCATATGATAGAAAGCGTACTTTGTTTAAAGTTGTTGTTGATTCAATGCGATCTTATGGACGTGTTGGTTTTCATAAGCGTATTGTTTTTGAAGATATTACAAGAAAACCGATTACGTATGGAAAATTAATTTTAGGGAGCTTCGCACTTTCGAATATCTTCAAAAAGATTACTAATGATGGTGAGCGTGTCGGTGTTTTGCTGCCAAATTCTATTCCAACGGTTGCAGCAATTTTGGGTTTGCAAATATATCGCAGAGTTCCGACAATGCTAAATTATTCATTAGGTGCAAATGCGATTTTAAACGCATGTAAAACGGCTCCTGTTACAAAAATTTTGACATCAAAATTATTTATTGAAAAAGGTAATTTACATCATGTAATTGATTCATTAAACGAATCTGGACTAGAAATTATTTATATGGAAGATCTTAAAAAGAAAATTACTTTATCTGTTAAATTATGGGCATTATTAAAAACAATTTTTGCAGTTAAGTTTGGTTTTGTTCCAAATGCATATAATTATAAAGATGTTGCGGTGATACTTTTTACATCAGGATCAGAGGGAACTCCAAAAGGAGTTGCTTTAACACATTATAATATTACAACAAATTTGGCACAGATTTTTGCACGTGTTGCGATAACGTCACAGGATGTATTATTCATGTCGCTTCCTATGTTTCATTCTTTAGGTTTGATTGCGACATTTGTACCGCTTGCAAGTGGAGCAAGAGAGTTTTTATATCCATCTCCTTTACATTATAAAGTTATTCCGCAACTTGTTTATGAAACAAACGCGACAATTATGTTTGGAACAGATACATTTTTCAGACAATATGCAAGGGAAGCACATCCTTACGATTTTTATAATATTAAAATTGCAGTTGTTGGTGCAGAAAAGTTAAAAAATGATACAAAGCAAATGTGGATTGATAAATTTGGTATACGAATATTAGAAGGTTATGGGGTAACTGAAACATCTCCTGTTATTTCGATTAATACCCCTATGCATAATCGTGCCGGATCGGTTGGAAGCGTTTTTCCAGGAATGACTGCAAAAATAAAAAGAATTCCAGAAATAGAACATGGTGGAGTTCTGATGATTAAGGGTGATAATGTTATGGCAGGTTACATTAAGATTGATAATCCTGGTGTTATACAACCTCCAAAGGATGGATGGCATGATACAGGCGATATTGTTGAAATAGATGAAGATGGATTTGTTTTTATTAAAGATAGATTCAAGAGATTTGCAAAAATTGGTGGCGAGATGGTGTCTTTAACTGCCGTTGAAAATTTTATAATCAAAATGTATGGTGAGGATAACTTTATAAATAGAGATAAGAACGTAGAACAAGCAGAAGATTATATGATCATCGCTGTTCCTCATTATAAAAAAGGTGAACAATTAGTTTTGGTTACAAATAATAAAGGTGTAAAATTTGCTGATATTGCTGCATATGCAAAACAATTTAATATATCTGAGTTAATGTTGCCAAAAACTATTTTAATTCATGAAGAATTACCGATATTTGCGAATGGAAAGAAAGATTATATAACTTTAAAAAAACAAGTTATGTCAGAGCTGGATCTTGAGTCTTAATTACATAATATATTGTTGTGTTTGATAATTTTTATTATTGTTGATTTTTATTTTTCGCATATTACAATCAAAAAATTGCAGCATATTTTTGATGCTGCTGCTTTTTGTGGGGTTTGTTATGTTTTCTTATAAATCATTTAAGGCTATGCGGTTTGTGTCTGTCGTTTATTTGGTTTTTTCTCTATTGACTTCAGGTTTTTGTGTTTTTGCAGGTTATCAATTAAAATCTGACACATTATATTTAACGATTGATTCTGCAATTTCTCTTGCTTTAAATAAATCAGAAAATATTAATATGTTAAACTTAGATATCGAAAAAATGGATGCCTTGCTTGATGAGATGAAAGCAAGTCGTTGGTTTAAATTAAGTGCATCTGCTGGTTTATCGATTTCAAAATCTGATTCTAACTATCCTTATGCTATGCATAGAAATATGTATGTCGGGCGCGTTGCTGCAAATATCACTCAACCGATTTATACATTTGGTGCAATTTCAAATTCGATTAATGCAGCAAAGGAAGCAAAGAACATTGCCGAGTTATCCAAGGAGCTTGGTATTCGTTCTTTAACATTTGCAGTTGCACAATCTTATTATGCGGCGCTTTTGGCAGATGAAAATTATTTAATTGCAAAAAATGCTTATGATAATGCAGTGAAGACCAAGAAAGTTGTCGAAAGATCAGCAGCTATTCGTCCAATTAAAAGTGATTTAATACGTGCATCAGCAGATATGGCAAGTAGAGAAGTGCTTGTAGATATTGCAAGATATAATCGTGATAAATCTTATAGATTATTAAAAATTTTATGCTTTATAGGCGATAATGAAAATATTGTTTTGTCGACAGGTTTTACTAAACAATTTACAAAAATTCTATCAGATAATTTAACTGCAGATATTTCTAATTATCCGGAGTTGAAAATTTTAAAAAAACAATCAGATATGTATGGATTACAGGCAAAAGCAAAACGTGCACAGTTTTATCCAAAATTATTTGTAACTGGAAGCGTATCACGTGATAGATATGACTTAAACAAGGATAAAACATTTGATAGATATTCAAATGATGCTTCACTTGCGCTTTGTATTAATGCACCTCTTTGGGATGGTGGATCTGCATTCGCTCTAGCACGACAAGATAGGATTGAGAGTATGAAAGTGTTGGAAAAATATAATTTTCAACTGCGTAATTTAACAAATGAGGTAAATGATAAAATTGACGAATATAATACATATATTGCGGCCCTTACGAGATTAAAAAACACAATAGCTCTTGCAGAAAAAAGTTATGATATGTCTGTATCTCGTTTTAAAACTGGAAAAACCAGTGCTTTGGAAATCAATGATGCTTTAAGTGGTTTAACATCTGCGAGACAACAATATTATAACGCTTTATTTGTGTTGAATACTTTAATTTATGATTTAGAAAAAATTACTGGATACGATTTAAAATCTGTTAATGGACATTAAAATGAAACAATATTTATATGAATTGAAAAGTTTAGATAAACAGAGCAAAAAAAATATTTTGATATTTTTATTTTTGGTTGTGTTTTTGTTTTCAGGGGTTTTCTTTAAAATTTCAATTATTAAGTCAAATGCGTTAAAAGGAGTTGCAACGCTCCAGCATGAATATGAAAAATATGGATTTCCTGTTTTTGCAAGTAAAATTACTCTTGGACAAGTGGATTTTTTTTCAACTATTTCTCTTGAAAGATCAAATGGTGATTTTGTTGCAAATATTGACAGGAGTATCCATCAAAAAATCCATGTTGGAACCCTTGTAATTTTACAACAGGATAAAAATACTTTTGTCCGTGGTCGTGTGTCTTTTATATCGAACCATGTTGATTTGGATTCTGGTGGATATGTTGCAATTATACAATTTAACAATCCAATTAAATTAAGAAATTCTTTTGAAAGTGCATTAATTTCAGTCGATAAGAAGGTAACAATTGCGGTTGATAATGATAATATTGGAAATGATAAAGACGGAAATTTTGTTTGGACAATAAATAATAACTTATTTCATAAGCAATATATTAAAGTTGGGTTAGACGATGGTTTTAAGTCAGAGGTATTATCAGGACTCCATCCTGGGGATATAATAGTTACAAGCGATTTAAAGCATTTAAAAGAAAGTATGAGAGCAAGAATAGTTGATAATATAAAATAGTATTATTGAGGAATAAAGATGATAGAAACTTTTGTAAAAAGACATGTGACAACATGGATGTTTGTCGGATTTTTGGTAATTCTTGGTTTAGTTGCGCTTACTAGTTTAAATATTGAAAAAGATCCGGAAATCGATTATCCAATTGTTGTGGTAAGTGTTACTTATCCTGGAGCTTCTCCAGATGAAGTTCAAAAAGAAATTATAGAAAAAATTGAAGATACGGTTTCTGAAGTATCTGAAATTAACAAAATGACATCCCGTGCATATGATAATTATGGATTGATTTTGATGGAATTTAATTTGGACGCTGATCCAAATATTAAGGCAATCGAAGTAAAAGATAAGGTAGAAGGCATATTAAATGATTTGCCAACAAATGCAGATCGTCCAAAGATTGAAAAATATGATGTGTTTGGTGATTCTGTTTTGGATCTTGCATTAAAAAGTACAAAACATGATAGAAAATATTTATACCATTTTGCTGATCGCAGATTAAAAGGTGTTTTAACATCTATTCCTGGTGTTTCTAAAATTGATATCGCTGGTGGACGTGAACGTGCAATCAGGATCAAATTAGATCCAGAAAGGATGAAACAAAAATTTATAACAATATTGGATGTTATTGCGGCCGTTAGTAAATATAATATTAATACTCCGTCTGGTAAAATTCGTAGAATCAAAGATGAAATAAGTGTTCGCTTTTTTGCAGAATTTCAAAGTTTGCAAGATATAGAAAATATGTTGATTACAACCAGTGAAGGACAAGAATTTAAATTAAAAGATATTGCAGATATTCGTGATGATGTAAAAGATCTGGAAACAGATGCATATCACAATAATGAACCTGTTGTTTTAATGTCTTTGAATAAAGTGTCTGGAGGAAATGAAATAAGTATAGCAGATGGATTTTATAAAAAATTATCTTCTATAAGATCTATGCTAGAAGATGGGATGAGTTTGGAAGTTCTGCTTGATAATACAGACTACGTTAGAAAAGAGACAAGAGGAACATTTAATAGTATTGTTTTGGGGATTTTATTAACTGTACTTGTTTTGATATTGTTTACTGCCAATTTTAGAACAACATTTATTACTGCGTTAATAATTCCTATATCAATTATTGCAACATTCTTCTTAATAAATATGGCGCATTTTACGATTAACTCTATGACTTTATTGGGATTGGCAACTGTTCTGGGGACGTTGATTGCAAATGCGATTATAATTATTGAGAATGCTTTATCGATAATCCATGAAGGAAAAACAGCATATGAAGCTGCGATTATTGGAACAAAAAAATCTATAATTCCTGTTTTTGCGTCGTCTGGTACGAACTTAGCTGTATTTATTCCAATTGCATTCATGGGAGGAGTTGTTGGTAAATTTATTTTGCAATTTGGTATGACGGTTGTTTTCGCGACAATAATATCAATTATTATATCTTTCACTTTAACTCCAATGTTGATTTCCAGATTATTAAAAGTAAAAACAGAGCAAAAAGAGGATGTTTTTTTCCATAAACTAGCAGAGAAAATAAATAATTTTGTCAAAAGATTGTATTATCCAGTATTTAACTTTATTTTTAAATTCAAGTTGCTGTCTTTCATATTGTGTATGTCTTTATTTGTCGGTACTTTGATGTTGGTTAAATATATTGGATCGGAATTTGTTCCAAAATCAGATAATGATAGAATTTATATTGAAGTCAGAGGGCCAGAGGGTTCATCAATTGAAAAAACAACATCGACCGTTAATATAATGGCAGACAGAATTATGAAACACAAAGAGGTTAAAACAGTTATAACAAAAATTGGTAATAATGGGGTTCAAAATGCGTCAATCAGTGTTATGTTAACTCCTGCAGATACTCGTATCTCTGATGTTGAATTGATATCAAGAATTACTCCAGAATTTGCAGATATCCCAGATATAGATTTGACTGTCAAGCGTGGCGGTAAAGGTGGGGGAACTGGTGGATTTGATGTAACAATTAATTTATATGGGATTGATTATGATAAAATGGTTGAATACGTCAAACAGATAACTACAGAAATGGAAAAAATGGGAGTGTTCAGATCAATTACGTCCAATTATCATGAACCTAGTACAGAATACAGATTCATTCCAGATCAAAATAAATTAAATTTATACGGTGTATCAAATGTGCAAATTGCAGGAACAATTCGTTATTCATTGCATGGGAATGATGATAGTACTTTTCGTGATGTTGATTTGTATGATATGATAATCGAATTAAATGATAATGTTAAAAATAATGATGCTTTGTTCAAAAATATCCTTGTTGCTTCTCAAAAAGGTATGATTCCAATTACAAAATTGGGAACAATTAAAAAAGTAAAATCTTATTCGGAATTGCGGCGTCGTGATCGTCAATCTATAATTGAAATCGGGGCTCAACTTGGAAAAGGAACGGCAGGTCAAGTTCAGACTCAATTATCAGAGATAATAAAAAACAAGATAAAATTTGAAAATGGATATGGATTTTATTATGCAGGCTCTGCAGAAATGCAATCTGAAACTGTAAAAGAAATTTTTAAAGCATTTGTTTTGGCGGTTATATTCACATATATGGTTTTGGCTGCAATTATGAACAGTTTTATACATCCATTTACAATTGCAATTTCAATATTTACATCTTTTTCAGGAGTGTTTGCATTAATGTTTTTTACAGATACATCAATCAATATTGGTTCAATGTTGGCGTTTATTATGTTGGTTGGACTGGCAGTTAATGCAGCAATTTTATTGTTGGATCCTGTTATGGAGCAAATTAAAAATGGAACAAGTATTAAGGATGCATTATTTGAAAGTGCAAATTCTCAGTTACGTTCAATATTGATGACGTCAACAGCAATTATTTTTGGAACATTCCCGCAGTTATTTGAAACAAACAGATTAAAATCAGCAATGGGAGTGGTTATTGTTGGTGGCATTTTCGGATCAATTGTATTTACGCTTATTTTGACACCTCTACTATTTTATTTTTTTGAAAATTTATCAAGGAAGTTAAAACTTATAGCGCCTTCTGTGATTTTTGGAAAAATTAAAAATCTTGTAATTCGTAAACGTCAATAATGATTCGTGATTCAGTTTGATAAAAAAATGTAGACTTTTACAAAAGGATAATGCTATTCTGCCGGCAATTGAACCACTTAATATAAGGAGTTATAATGAATAAAATATTATCAAGCAGTTTGGTAGTAATGTCCGTTTTGTTTGCAGGTAGTGTGCATGCAGAACAGCAGTATATGGGGTCTGTTGGAAACAATGGATATTATTATGGATCAATAAGATATGTTGATAGATTTGTACGTCATACCACTGATTATACAAATAATAATAATCATATGAAGGAGCAGAATGCATATAGTTATCATACTCCTACTTTATCTTGGGCTTTTGGGCGTAAGACCGAAACAGGGCTTCGTTTTGATGTCGAGTTTGTAGAAGGAGTTGAGAAAAAAATAGGGATACATAGAGATAAAATTAGTACTATGTCATTTAATTTATATTATGATTTTTCAAATCGTAGTGTGTTTACTCCATATGTTGGTATGGGTGCGGGGCTTGCTCTTATACAAACAAGGGTGAATTTGACTGTTCCACCGTCTTCTCCAGATAATGAAAATAAATCTATGTCTGATTTGTATCATAGTATATCTTTGGGAACAAGTATTCGTTTGACTAAAGTGCTTGAGTTGGATGTTGGTTATAGATATGCAGATTACGGCCGTGATATAAGCGCATCAAATGAGCAACTTAGCAATGCTAAACAAAGATTGTCTGGAAATGAGTTATTTACAGGAATCAGGTTTAAATTCTAGTTGTTTTTGTTAAGTTCTTTTGATTTGGCGATAAGTTAATTTTATCGCCTTTTTATTTATCTTTTATTACTTGCAGCATATTAAAAATTATTTATAATATCCTCATATTTGGTTTGATCTTGAAGGTAGTAAAATGACAGAAAAAAATAAAGCATTAGAGGCTGCATTATCACAAATTGAAAAAGCTTTTGGAAAGGGTTCAATTATGACCCTAGGTGGACAAGAAAAGATTGAAATTGAGGCTGTCCCAACAGGATCATTAAGTTTGGATATTGCACTTGGTATAGGAGGGCTGCCAAAAGGTAGGATTGTAGAGGTTTATGGTCCTGAGAGTTCTGGAAAAACAACTTTGACTCTTCACGTAATTGCAGAGGCTCAAAAGCTGGGAGGAACATGTGCATTTATTGATGCAGAACATGCGCTTGATCCAGCTTATGCAAAACGCTTAGGTGTTGATACTGAAAAATTGTTAATTTCTCAACCTGATTCGGGAGAGCAAGCATTGGAAATTACAGACACTCTGGTGAGATCAGGGGGGGTTGATGTAATTGTTGTTGACTCTGTTGCTGCCCTTGTTCCAAAGGCGGAATTAGAAGGTGAAATGGGGGATTCTCATGTTGGTTTACAGGCACGATTAATGAGTCAGGCTTTAAGAAAATTAACTTCCTCAGTTTCCAAATCAAATTGTTTAGTTATATTTATCAATCAGATTCGTATGAAGATCGGTATCATGTTTGGAAATCCTGAAACGACAACCGGTGGAAATGCTTTGAAATTTTACTCATCCGTTCGTATTGAGATTCGAAGAACCGGATCAATTAAAGATAAAGAAGAGGTTATAGGAAATGAAACACGTGTCAAAATTGTTAAAAATAAAGTTGCCCCTCCTTTTAAAATTGTTGATTTTGATATTATGTACAATGAAGGAATTTCAAGAGAGGTAGAAATTTTAAATCTTGGTGTTAAGTTAGGAATAATCGAAAAAGCAGGATCGTGGTTTTCGTATAACAATATCAGAATAGGACAGGGTAAAGAAAATGTTAAACAATATTTAAAAGATAACCCAAATGTTGCGAATGAAATTGAAAAAAAGATAAAAGAAAATGCAGGTATGCTTGAAACTTCTCTGGTTGATATTGTAGAAAATAATAATGGAGATGATGTTCCTCCTGCTGAAACTTTATAGTTTTTTAATTATTTAATTATAAAAAATTAATGAGTGAATATAGTTTTAAATTTATAGAATGTAAGTGGCGGAAGAAATGGGATGAGGCAGGTTTGTTCCGTGTTACAGAGGATGTGAATAGGAAAAAATTTTATGCTCTTATCGAATTTCCTTATCCATCTGGAGCTGGGCTCCACTGTGGTCATACTCGTCCATTTACTGCTTTGGATGTTGTGTCGCGTCTGAAACGTATGCAAGGTTATAATGTTTTATTTCCAATCGGTTATGATGAGTTTGGTTTTCCAACAGAGAAATATGCAATTAATACAGGTATTCATCCGGCAATAGCTACAAGAGATAATACAAATAATTTTACAAAACAATTAAAATCTCTTGGATATTGTTTTGATTGGAATAGATGTATTCATACTTCAAATCCGGAATATTTCAAATGGACACAGTGGATGTTTATACAGTTTTTCAAATCTGGTATTGCATATCGTGGGCATGATAAAATTTCATGGTGTGATAGTTGTAGAATAGGTCTTACAAATGAAGAACTTGAAAATGGCAAGTGTGAACGATGTGGTGGAGAAGTTGTCCAAAAAGATAAATCTCAATGGATGTTGAAAATGAAAAGCTATTCAGATAAATTATTGAGTGGCTTGATGGCTGTTGATTATCCGGATAATATTAAAAAAATGCAATCTAATTGGATTGGTAAATCTGTTGGTTGTGAGATTGATTTTAAAGTTAAAATTGATGATCATGAAGAATTTTTAACTGTGTTTACTACACGTCCAGATACGATTTTTGGAGTTAGTTATTTGGTAATTGCTCCAGAACATTCAATATTAAATGATTGTAAGCAGGATTCGATTGTTGAATATCAAAATAAAACAAGATTGAAAACGATTTTTGAACGTACAGAATTACAAAAAGAAAAAACAGGTGTTCGTGTTTTAAATATGATTGCAGTTAATCCAATTAATAATAAAGAAATACCAGTTTTTATTTCTGATTATGTTGTAACTGATTATGGGACTGGTGCGGTTATGGCAGTTCCTGCGCATGATGAAAGAGACTTTGAATTTGCTAAAAAGTTTTCTTTACCTATTATCCCGGTTATAAAAGGCTGTGAATATAATAATGGACAAGTATTGAGAGCATTTACTGGTAATGGTGAGCATATTAATTCTGACTTTTTGAATGGTTTAAGTAATACAGAAGCAGTAAATAAAATATCTGAATATCTGATACAAAATAAAATTGGTAGAAAAAAAATAAATTATAAAATGAAAGATTGGGCATTCTCTAGGCAGAGATATTGGGGAGAACCCATCCCGATGGTGTATTGTGAAAAGTGTGGTTGGGTCCCTTTAGATGAGAAAGATTTGCCTTTGAAGTTACCAGATATAAAGGACTATTTACCAACTGAGAATGGGGAATCCCCGCTTGCAAAGTGTATTGATTGGGTTAATACAATATGTCCAAAATGTGGTGGGGATGCAAAACGTGAAACAGATACAATGCCGCAATGGGCGGGATCTTGTTGGTATTTTATGAGATATATGGATTCTAACAATAATAATAAGTTTGCAAGTAATGAAAAGTTAAATTATTGGGGGCAAGTTGATTGGTATAATGGAGGAAATGAACATGCAACCCGTCATTTGTTGTATTCAAGATTTTGGTATAGAGCATTGAAAGATTCAGGTGTTGACTTACCTTTTGATGAACCGTATGCAAAACGTACATATCATGGTTTAGTTTTGGCAGAAAATGGCGTAAAAATGAGTAAGTCAAAAGGCAATGTAATTGTACCTGATGATATTGTTGAAAAGTATGGAGCTGATACTTTGCGGACATACATAATGTTTATTGGTCCATTTACAGAGAATGTTGCATGGAGTAGTACATCAATCATGGGTGTTCATAGGTTTTTAAAAAAAGTTTGGGACTTGTTTGATAAAGTTGATAGAAATGTTAATCCAAATGAAGAAGATAAAGTGATAATTAACCAAGGGATTAAAAATACTACTGATCGAATTTTATCGATGAAATTTAATACTGCTATATCTGGATTGATGGAATTTGCAAATTATATGACTAGATTATCAAAAATTCCTTTTCTAATGTATTCGGAATTTATTAAGTTGTTATCTTTGTTTGCTCCATATATGTGTGATGAAATTTGGGAAAAATTGGGTAATAAGACATTTTTATTAAATGAAAAATTTTCTATAATTGATGAAAAGTATTTGATCTCAAATACTATTAATATACCGGTTTCAATTAATGGAAAAAAACGATCTGTGGTAAATGTGAAATCTGGAATAGATATTGATGAATTGGCAAATATTGCGAAGCAAGATCCGGCAATAAAGAAGTATCTTAACGGCGATATAAAAAAGATTATTTCGATAAAGGATAAATTCATAAATTTCATAATATGATGATGTTAAAGAAATGTTTTTGTATTGTTTTTACTATCCTTATTTCATCATGTGGATATTCTCCGTTATATAAAAATAAATTTTATGGTAGTATAGAAGGTGAATTGTATCTAACAAAAATATTACCTGTACAAGGTGATACAGGACAATATGGACAAATATTACGTAATTATTTGTATTCGAAAATGAATCCATATGGATCTCCAGATAGGCCAAGGTATTCTTTAGAAATTACTTTAATAAAACCATTTATAGTAGAGAAAGCATATAAAACAGATGAAACCGCAACTCTTGCGACTGTTACTCAAAAAGCAAATTTCATTTTAAGAGATTATAATACAAAAGATATTTTATTAGATTCGAATACTTCTGTGATATCTTCGTATAATGTGCTGATTCAAGCTTATGCAACAGATGTATCAAAAGAGTATACCATAGAAAGAAATTTGCAGAACTTGTCAGAAAATATTGTGATGCGTTTATCTTTATTTTTTAAAGAAAGAAAATAGTTTTTTGTTATGAAAATAAAACAATCTGATTTCAATAAATTATTGAATGAACATTTCTCGAAAATCAAATCGATATTGATATATGGTCCTGATAGAGGCCAAGTATTGGAGTATGGTAAAAATATTATATCAAATTTAATTGTTGATAAAACTAATGCTATGTTTACTGAATTCAATTATTCAGCAGATGAAATTGATGAAGACCCAAATATACTGTTTAATGAATTATCTTCGATATCTTTTTTAATGTCGCGTAAAATAATCACGATAAAAAATGCTACGGATAAACTTGCCGGTATAATAAAGAAATCATTTGATTATTTTAGTAGTGATGATTGTTTGTTAATTGTTTTATCTGATGATTTGGGAACATCATCTAAGATACGTAATATTTTTGAAGTAAATGATCAAGAATTGCTTTCTTTACCTTGTTATTTAGATGATGGAAATACGTTAATTAATCTGATTAAAAATATATTAAATAGATATGGTATTTTGAAAATCGATAATGATGCTATGCAATTTTTACAATCGAATCTTGGTTCTAATAGAGAAATGACCCGTAGTGAGTTAGATAAACTATCTTTATACATGCAGGGGAAAGATCATTTAACTTATGATGATGTTTTTAAAGTTATTTCTGACTCTTCAGCTCTTCAAACATCAGATTTAACGTATGCAATTTTTAGTGGTTACTCTAAACAGGCTTTAAAATTGTACCCGAAAGTCCTAGATATTGGAGAAACACCAATTGTACTAATCCGTGTTTTTTTGATATATGTAAAAAAATTATTATCTATACACTCTTCAATTCAAAATGGATATTCTGTGAATGATGCACTAAGAATCAATGCTATAAGGTACTATAAAATAATTCCAATTGTTCAGAAACATATTCAATTATGGAATATTAATAAATTATTACACGTGATGCAAATTTTAATGGATACAGATATTGTATGTAAACTGAAAGAATCTCCAGCAGAAATTTTGGTATCAGATATGATTTTAAAAATATGTCAATATGCTGCGACATAAGTTTTAAATTTAATCCAATTACAGTAAACTTTTATATAAAGATAACACATCGGAAATTTTACTATCATGTGAAAAATTAAAATACACATATTTTGAGGCTTCATTTGATATATGTCTTCTCTCTTCATCTGATAAGTTCAATGCCCAATTGATAGCACTAGATAAATCATGAGTATTCAATTGAATGATTTTACCTGTTTTACCATCTGCTATTATTTCTTTACTTGCCCCCTGATCTGTTGAAATAATGACACGGCCTATTGATTCTACTTTCAACATTTCTAAATTAAATACATCATATTTGGATGATAGATTTATAACAACATCAGATAATGAATAAACTGCCTGTGCATCAATATCATGATCAATGATATTTATATAATCATTCATTTTCATTAATTTAATTTTGTTTATTAAATGAGATTTATTCATATTTTTATTCCACATAATAAAGACGGCAATATCATTTCTTTTTAATTCTGAAATAGAATCGATTAACAAAGATAAATCACTCATCTTTGCATTACTCCCGATTACTGATATAAGTCTCTTATCCTCAGGAATAGCAAGAGTATTAGCTATGTTAACGATTCGTTCGGTTGATATAGCTTCAGAAGAAAAAAACTTTGGGTTAATCCATTTGTGGATAATGCTTATTTTATTTGATTCCAGGTTATAATATTTAACCATATAATTCGCAACATATAGGGACGGCATAATAATAGAATGCGATTTTATAATTGCTCTATCAAAAATTTTATTAAGAAAATACAATCTTGTTTTATATATGCTGTGGACGGTGGTTACAAGTTTTGCTCCTGTTCGTTTGCATGCATATAAACACGATAAACCTGCAGCTCTTGAATTAACATGTACAACAGAAATATTCATATCTGTAATAATTTTTGTAATTGCTTTAATATTGTTATAAATTTTAAAAAAATCACATGAATTTACTGGAAGTTGTACATGTGTAATATTAACCCTGATTAATTCTTTTAATAAAATACCTCCAGCTGATACTACAACGGGCCTGAACCCAAATTCATTTAATGCAATTGCCAAATCAACACAATAATAAGCAACATCGCCATACTCTAAATCAGGCAATACCAGCATTATACCAGGTTTATTTTTTAAATCGTCCATATCAGCCCCTTTAACACTCGCCTATTAAAGAGCAATTTTTTTTAAAAAACAATAAAAAAACACTTGAACATTGATGTATAATTCTACTATCATAGTGCCGCGTGCGTTATAGGGTATAAGAAATAGATAAGGCAAAAAAGTTATGTCAAAGTTATTATCGATTCACAATGTTATTCTTTTTTCAAGTTTGATCTTTGTGACATCAATAGCTGTTGCAGCAAAATATAGTCAACCCAGTGATAAAGTCATGGGTTATCCTGAACCAAAAAAATTAATAGTGGTTGGAGATAACGTAAATCGAAATTCTGAAAATATATTGATTACTAATGATTCATACCGTGATGGTAGTGGTTTTAGTAAGGATTATACAATGCTTGATAAACAAATGGTAATGCAGAGTTCAATTGTTAAAAGTCGTGATAATGCACTCGGTAAAGTATATATTCCTAAGTCCTTTGAAGAAGCAAGTCGTTTAGCAGAGTTAAAGCATGGAATTAAAAGAAATATGTCTAAATCTGCGCCAACTAAAATTAGTAATAGTCAGACTGGAAAATCGATTACACCCGTTCGCAAATCAGAGGGTATCTCATTCTTGGCAAGTGTTGTGTATCATTCGAATGGTAAGAGTGATCTAACAGATGCTGATTTGCAATCTTTGAGGGAGGTTGCCAAATTTGTCAAAGCGAAGTCTGCTCGTGTTTTAGTTGTTGGTCATGCATCTTCAAGAACTGCAGATATGTCGATGTTGAGTCATAAATTAGTGAACTATGATGTATCGGTTAGACGTGTAAACAGAATTAGAGATGAGCTTTTGAAAAATGGTTTATCTATAAATGATATATCTTTATCTGCTGTTTCTGACACGGAAACAATTAATAATGAAATTATGCCTATGTCTGAGAATGTAAATAGAAGAAGTGAGATTTATATTTCTTACTAATCGTCTTTTGTTTTGTTCTGTTGTTTTTGTTACCTTCTTGTTTTTTGTGTTTAGTTAGTATAGTTTCTGAAAATGCAAAATGATCTTGGCTTAAAATCTGATTGTGTTAAATTGAATACCGTTTCATTTGGTAATAATTTATGGAAATTGAATTCTATTGATCCAGATTTAATAAGTAAGATTTCTGGAAAGTATAATATACCATATATAACTGCTTTATTGCTTAGTACTCGATGTATACAACTAGATGCAATTGATAAATTTATTAATCCAAAATTAAAAAATTTAATGCCAAATCCATTTCTATTGTCAGATATGGATAAGGCGGTTGACAGAATAATAAAAGCAATCAAAACTAAAGAATATATTTGTATATATGGTGATTATGATGTTGATGGGGCAACATCTTCAGCTTTGTTATATAAATTCCTTACCGCTATTGGATATGATGAAAATAAAATAATGCTATACATTCCAGACAGATTGTTGGATGGTTATGGATTAAATACTAATTTTATAAAACAACTATCAAAGGAAAGAAAGTACACTTTAATTATAACGGTTGATTGTGGAATTACAGCATTATCAGAGGTGGATATTGCAAATAGCTTGGGTATTGATACGGTCATTATTGATCATCATCAACCTGAAAGTAATTTACCGAAAGCTGTTGCAGTGGTTAATCCAAAAAAAATAAATGAAAAAGTTGATTATTCTTATATGGCGGCTGTTGGGGTTTGTTTTTTTACTGTATTTGCGCTGTATTCTAGATTAAAAAATTCTGGATATTTTATTAAAAATTTGATTAAAGAGCCAGATTTGTTATCACTGTTAGATTTGGTTGCTCTAGGAACAGTATGTGATGTAGTTCCAGTAATTGGAATTAATCGAGCATTTATAAAAACAGGTTTACAAGTTTTGAAAAACAGAACAAATGTTGGATTAAAATTATTATCTGATGTTTCAGAAATTAATAAAGAGTTAACTCCGTATCATTTGGGTTTTGTGTTAGGTCCGCGCATCAATGCAGGTGGGCGTATTGGGGATTCATCAATTGGAGCAAAATTGTTATCTTCTACTAATCCAATAATTGCAAGAAATTATGCAGAACAACTAAAT
>CAUTVF010000015.1:0-17869 GCA_963541805.1 uncultured Alphaproteobacteria bacterium | reverse complement strand
CTCTTTCAAGTTCAGAATCTGCAAATTTTTCAAAAAATAACATATTTGGATAATCTTCTATATGTACCGATTCAAGTCCTGTTAAATTCTTAAAAATAAATTCTGTGGTAAATGGCATCATTGGAGCAACAATTTTACATAAATTTATTAAAACAGTATATAGTACATCAAAAGCAATCTTTTGATCTGTAACGTTACCATTTGTACCCCAAAAACGAACACGATTTATTCTGATATACCAGTTATTCAAAATTTCTAAAAACTGTTCTACTCTTTTACAAGCACTTGAAATTTCATAATTGTTTAAACTAAATTTAACATCATTTGCAAGCTTTGCTAACTTTGTTAAAATATATTTATCCAAAGAATTACTAATATTTTTAACAGTATCAGAATTTAATTCATATGCTTTTATTCCATCAGCATTTGCATACAATGTAAAAAAATGATACGCATTATAAAAAGGCACTTGGGCCAATCTTGACGACTTACTAACAACACTACCACTTTGATCTATTTCAACCTTCTCCCCCGTCAGAACTGGGGATGACATAAAAAACCAACGCAATGCATCTGATCCAACACTATCAAACATCAATTTTGGATCTGGATAATTCTTTAATCGTTTGGATAATTTTTGATTATTACCTCCCATGACATGGCCAGTACAAATACAATTCTTAAATGCAGGCTTACCTTTTAATCCAGAAGACAAAGCGATTAATGTATAAAACCAACCACGTGTTTGATCAATTGCCTCTATTATAAAATCTGCTGGAAAATGCTTGTCAAACCAATCTGTATTTTCAAATGGATAATGAATTTGTGCATATGGCATTGATCCACTTTCAAACCAACAATCAAAAACATCCTCTACTCGTCTCATCATCGATTTTCCCGTCGGATCCTTTGGATTTGGATATACAACATCATCAATAAATGGACGATGAAGATCTGTAATTTTTTTACCATATCTCGCTTCAATTTCTGCGATACTTCCCAATACTTCCACATATGGATACTTTGGATCATCAGATTTCCAAACAGGGATTGGAGCACCCCAAAAACGATTACGTGAAATACTCCAATCACGAATATTTTCAAGCCACTTTCCCATACGACCATTCTTTAAGTGAGTTGGAATCCAATTAATATTTTGATTAGAATCAATCATCACATCCTTAAAAGCAGTCACCTTTACATACCAAGATGTCATAACTTTATAAATCAATGGTGTATCAGTTCTCCAACAATGAGGATATGAGTGAGTATAAGATTCTTTTTTAAACAAACGCCCTGAATTTTTTAATAAAGAAATTATACTTTCATTTGAATCAAAAACATTTTTACCAACAAAATCACTCACATCATCTGTAAAACTTCCACGTTCATCAACTGGACAAATTATCGGAAAATCAACATTATTTTCTTTTCCATATTGACGACAAGCATTAAAATCATCTTCACCGAATGCTGGTGCCATATGAACAATACCAGTTCCATCAGAATCTGATACAAAATCCCCATCTAAAATATGAAATGCTTTCGCATTCTGTAAATTATATTTATATAAAGGATTTTCTGACAAGTAAGAAAACACCGGTTTGTAAGCACATCCAACTAATTCAGAACCTTTAATAACTCTTAATTGTTTAAAATTCTCTATTTGTTGCTTGTATTTATTAAGTGAGTTTTGCCCTAAAATATATTTTTTATTATTTTCTGCATCAAGTAACAAAACATAATTTAAATTAGTGTTAACAGCCAACATTTCATTTGATGGTAATGTCCAAGGAGTCGTTGTCCAAGCAAGAATAAAAGCCCCATTAAAATCAGTTCCACTATTTTCCAATTCGAAAGAAACAGTAACTGCAGGATCGGTTCTATCCGCATATGCTTGATTAACCTCAAAATTTGAAACTGTTGATTCTGCTTTCCAAGAATATGGCGATATACGATAATCTTCGAAAATTAAACCTTTATCATATAATTGCTTAAAATTAGCAATGACAGATTCCATATATGATAAATCCATTGTTTTATAATCATTTTTGTAATCAACCCAACGACCTAATCTTTTTAATGTATCAACCCATTCAGTAGAATACTTCATAACATCTGATCGGCAATAATTGTTAAATTTTTCAATTCCATATTCTGTAATCGCTTTTTTACCGAAAATATTAAGCTCTTTTTCAGCCGCCATTTCTGCAGGTAAACCATGACAATCCCAACCTAAACGCCGCTCAACCTTTTTACCATTCATTGTTTGAAAACGCGCGATCAAATCTTTTGCAAAAGAAACCATCAAATGTCCATAATGAGGCAAGCCATTTGCAAAAGGAGGCCCATCATAAAAAACAAATTCATCACAGCCATTTCTATTTGAAATAGATTTTTCAAAAATATTATTCTCTTCCCAAAAAGATAGTATCTTTTCTTCCATTTTTGGAAAATTTAAAACTGATTTAGTATCAGGATAATATTTTTTTAAATCTTTATTCATATCACACCTCTTAAAGCAGAAAAATATATAAAAGAAATTATATCTTTGTCTGTATATGTAATTCTCTTAATTGTTTTATATCCAATTCAGAAGGGGATCCCATCATCAAATCTTCACCTTTCTGGTTTGGTGGAAATAATATTACTTCACGTAAATTTGGTTCATCCAACAATAACATTATTTGACGTTCTAATCCGTATGCACAACCGGCATGTGGTGGAACACCATACTTAAATGCAGTAATTAATGCAGTAAAACGTTTGTTAACAGTTTCTCGATCATATCCAGCAATTTCAAATGCCTTGTATGCAGTTTCAATATCATGATTTCTAACTCCACCGGAGCATATTTCAAAACCATTACAAACCATATCATATTGATATGCTAATATATCCAAAGGATCTTTATTATTTAAAGAATCAATTCCTCCTTGTGGCATGGAAAACGGATTATGGCAAAAATCTATTTTCTTTTCATCTTCATTGAATTCATAAAATGGAAAATCAACGATCCAACAAAATTTATAAATATTTTTATCAATTAAATTTAGCTCCACCCCTAATTTATTTCTAACTTTTCCTGCAAATTTTTGTGCAGTAAAATATATTGGATCAGAACAAACAAAAAATACAGAATCTCCAGATTTTGCAGAGGTTATATTTTTAATTTTCTCAATTCTCTCAACATCCAAATTCTTTGCAATTGGACCTTTTGCCCCTTCATTATCATAAACTATATATCCTAAGCCTTTTGCCCCCTCATCTTTTGCCCAGTCATTTAATTTATCAAAAAAAGATCTTGGTTGCTTTGCTGTATCTGGGGCTTTAATTGCCAATACCACAAATCCATTTTCTTTAATAGAATCTGCAAAAATTGCAAACGAAGAATTTGCAAAAATATTTGTTACATCCTTAATCAACAAAGGATTACGCAGATCTGGTTTATCACTGCCATAATTTTTCATTGCATCTGCAAATGTTATTTTTTCAACTTGTTTATCAACCGTTTTTTTTGTCCCAGAAACATCTTTAAACTTTTCAAATACATTTAAAACTATTGGTTCCATTGTATTCATGACGTCATCTTGAGTTGCAAATGACATTTCTAAATCTAATTGATAAAATTCCAATACTCGATCAGCACGGGAATCTTCATCTCTAAAACATGGGGCAATTTGAAAATATTTATCAAAACCTGCAATCATTGATAACTGTTTAAATTGCTGTGGCGCTTGAGGAAGTGCATAAAATTTTCCAGGATGCTTCCGGCTTGGCACTACAAAATCACGTGCCCCCTCTGGAGAAGAAACAGTTAAAATAGGTGTTTGCAATTCATTAAAACCAGCATTCCACATTGCATCCCTGTAAGCTTTAATTACTTCAGATCTAACCTTAATATTCTTTTGTAATTTTTCACGACGCAAATCAATGTAGCGATACTTCAAACGCAAATCTTCCGGAAACTTTTCATCACTTGAAACCAATATCGGAAGAACATCACAAGACGATATTACTTCTATCTTCTCTGCTTTTATTTCAATTTTTCCAGTCAAAATATTTTCATTGATAGTTTCGACAGAACGCTTAACAACAGTTCCACGAACTGATATTACAGATTCTGGATGAATTTTTTCCATTTCATGAAACATATCATTTGTATTTTCAATAACACACTGTGTTAATCCATAATGATCGCGGAGATCAATAAACATCAAATTTCCATGATCTCTTTTTGAATTAATCCATCCAGATATTTGAACGATTTTTCCTATATCATTTTCTGTCAATTGACCACAAGTATGAGTTCTGTACATTTAAAATCCTTTGAATAAATTAAGGTAACATAAGCAATTTTTCATTATGTGAAAAGTATTTACGAAAATCAATTAAAAAAAAACCGCCATAAAAGGCGGCTATCGATAATATCTTAAAAAATTATCTATATTTAAATCCAACAGTTAACACATCATTTTGAGTACAAGCACTGGTCAATGTTGCTCTATCTTTCTCTGGATCGGATGTAGGATCTACACTATCACCATTACTAACACCCATACCGATAACACCAGGTTGTTTTGCTGTCACAAAAGTAATACAATCCTTCTTTGGAACCTGAGTCAAAATAATTGCAAAACTTAAATCCCCATCAGCTGCTTTAATTTCATATCTTCCACCATATTGATTACGTCCATATTCTGGTTGTGTAGACAATGCAGGAACAACACCCAAATCAACAAAAGTTTTTGTTTTAATATCTTTATAAACACCATCTGGATACAACGAACGAATAGACTGTTGAATTTTTGTCATATCTTCTGTTGTTCTTCCACTTTTCAATGTTCCCATTGCCATATTATACGCAGCAATAGACATACCAGTAATAATTCCCATAATCGCCAACACACCAAGCATTTCGATCATAGAACGCCCGGAATATAATATATTTGTCTTCATATTTCACTCCTTTAAGTTTTAAATAATGCCACTTGTTAAAAACAAAACGTGTGTTTAGTATACTACAATTACCAAGCAAATAATAGATAAAAATTATTTATACATTTAAAATGGAAAAAAATCTTATAAAACAAGATGTTAAAACGTTCATGGGAGCAGATGTAATTAAAAATTTTCAAATATCTGCCCCTACAACCCCTGGAATATATAAAATGATTAATCAAAATGGGGTTGTTATATATGTTGGAAAAGCAAAAAATTTAAAAAACAGATTAAAAAATTATACTGACTTATCAGGATTATCAAAACGCATTGCCAATATGGTAATGAGTGTTGCAAAAGTCGAAATTATTAAAACAGAAACGGAATACCTAGCATTACTTATGGAAAGTAGTTTAATAAAATCACTTCATCCACGATACAATATTTTACTTAAAGATGATAAAAGTTATCCATATATTACGATTTCAAAAGATGAGATTCCAAGACTTCAAAAATTTAGATTAGCAGGAATTGAATTAAAAAATAGATCGAAACAATCAAAACATTTCTTTGGTCCCTATGCATCAATTGGAGATATAAATGAGGCAATAAAATTAATTCAAAAAGCATTCGGAATTAGAGTTTGTTCAGATTCTGAATTAAAAAATCGTATTCGACCTTGTATATTATATCAAATAAAAAGATGTATGGCTCCATGTATGATTAATAGAAGTAATAGTGAATATACTTGTAATAAAATGGAATATCTACACAGTGTCCAAGATGGAATAAATTTTCTATCTGGAAGATCAGGACAGTTAATAAATAATCTTAAAAATAAAATGCAAAGTTACAGTGAAAAACAAGAATATGAACAAGCAAGCATAATACGAGATAAAATCGAATTAATATCATCACTGCAACAAGAAAAAAATATTCATAATTTAACGGATGAAAAAGTTGATATAATTGGAATTGGTAAAAATGATAATTATTATGCAATCAAATTATTATTACTTCGATATGGATCCGTTGTTGGAAATTATACTTTTTTTCCAGAACATACAGAATATTCAGATATTCATGATATATTAATTGCATTCATTAAACAATTTTATACCAACCATGATAAAAGCGAATTACCAAAAGAGATTTGGATTCAACAAACAGATAAAATAACAATTAATACAATATCAGAATACAAAGATTTAGAAAATATTTTTAATTTTAAAATAATAGAACAAAAAAGAGGACACAAAAAAAGTTCTGTAGATTTTGCAATCAAACAAGCATCACAAGTATTGGAAACTTACAGAATAGAGAAGTTTAAAAACAATGATTTTTTGGAAAAAATTAAAACAGAATTTCAAATACTAAATAATATTAATCGTATTGACGTATTTGATAATTCACATTTATTTGGGACAAATAAAGTTGGTGCAATGATTGTTTTTACCCGTGAAAATGGATTTGATAAGAAACTGTATAGAAAATACAATATTACACAAGATATTGCCGGAGATGACTACAAAATGATGCGTGAAGTATTGGAACGCCGTTATACTAGAGCAATAAAAGAAAATACAAAACCAGATTTAATAATTGTTGATGGCGGACGTGGACAATTATTTATTGCAAGTGAAGTAATCAGAAAATTAAATATTGATATTCCAATTGTCGCAATTGCAAAAGCAGAAAATAGACGAGAATCAAATGAAACATTTTTTATTCCAAATCATCCAGCAATAAAAATTAAAGATAAAAGTTTATTGTTTTTTATTGAACGATTACGTGATGAAGTACACAGATTTGTAATAACAACTCATCGAAAAAAAAGAGCAAAAAATACATTTAACTCAGAGTTGGATAACATCGAAGGAATCGGGGCAAAGAAAAAGAAAGCTTTACTATTGTATTTTGGATCTATCAAAAATATTATAAACAAAACATCTGCAGAAATTATGAAAGTCGACGGGATCAATGAAAAACTAGCAGACAAAATCTATAAATATTTCCACTAACAAAATCATTTATTAGATTTCATTAATTTAAATGCAACCATTAAATAATCGAATGCTGTAATAACGCTTATAAAAGCCGCTAAAATTAATATCGATTGACCTAGAGTATAAACATGTTCATAAACATTTAACGAAGCATAACCCAATTTTAATTTTCCAAATGGGAAACCAAGAATTAAAAATCCAATAGATATCATTTGTAAAGTTGTTTTATATTTCGCAAGTTTTGATACATGAATTTTAACATTATATCCTGCGATGTAATCGCGAAGTCCTGATACAAAAATTTCGCGTAAAATTATGACAAGTGCAGGTACTGTCTCAATCCAGCTTAAAAACTTTGTTTGTATCAAAGCAACAAGACATGCAACTATTAATAATTTATCAGCAATTGGATCAAGAAAACGTCCAATCTCACTTTGCAAATTAAACCTACGCGCCAGCTTTCCATCCAAAAAATCAGTAACTGACATAAAAACAAATACAACAAAAGCATAACGCGTTGCAATCACAGGGCTTGATTCATAAACCATTAACATATAAAAAATTACAGGAATAAAAATAATTCTGATATACGTTAAAATATTTGGCAAACTCCACATAACACACCTTTTTATATATTTTTTGCAATTATCTGTTGTCTTGCACGTTGAGCTTCTATTTTTCTCAAATAATGCTCTGCATCCAATGCAGCGATAGCCCCATATCCGGATGCAACAATTAACTGTCGATATTTATGGGCAACATCACCACATGCAAAAACACCATCAACACTTGTCATTGACGTATCAGGAGTCCTAATAATATTACCAACTTCATCCAAATATATCTTCCCTTTCAAGAAAAGAGTATTTGGTACTTGCCCAATTGCAACAAAAATACCATCAACTTTTACAATAGATTCCTCATTCGATACTTTGTGGCGGACACGCACACCGGTCAAAATATTATTATCCGTTTCAAACCCCTCAACTTGAGAAAGCGTATGAACATTCACATTTTGTAACATATACAAACGTTCAATTAATATATTTTCAACACGATTAAAAGTTGCATTACGATGTATAATATGAACTTCCTTTGCCATATTTGCCAAATATAACGCCTCGTATATTGCACTATTTCCACCACCAACAATTGCAACAACTTTATCTTTATAAAAGAATCCATCACAAGTTGCACAATACGACACCCCTTTACCAATATATTGATGTTCATTTTCAATACCAAGCCTGCGAGGTGATGAACCAGTCGCGATAATTACTGCATTCGAATATAATTCCTCACCATTCTCTAATACAATTTTTCTAATCAAAAAATCATCAAAATCAACCGATTTAACAATGCCAGAAATAATTTTTGCACCAAATTTTAAGGCCTGCTTTTCCATACGATCCATTAATTCAAAACCAGATATAGCTTCGGGAAATGCAGGAAAATTTTCAACATCCAAAGAATTAGTTATCTCACCTCCCTTAATTTCACCAGTCACAACAGCAACTGAATAACCAGCGCGTGTTAAATAAATTGCAGATGTCCACCCAGCAGGGCCTGACCCAACCACGATTACATCATAATCTTTTCTCATATCATCTGACATATAAAATCCTTTTCAACAAAACCTTTGGTATTCTAAAAAACTTTTTTAATAAAGACAAGTTAT
Organism: uncultured Alphaproteobacteria bacterium; assembly: GCA_963541805.1. Taxonomy (GTDB): domain Bacteria; phylum Pseudomonadota; class Alphaproteobacteria; order Rs-D84; family CASDRH01; genus CAUTVF01. The sequence goes on along the minus strand of CAUTVF010000015.1, from coordinate 9,244 downwards.
TAAATATTTTAACACTAATCTCGAACGATTACATTTGGATAAATTGAGTGTAATTTTAATATAAAATCTGGCTCAAAAAATTTATTAATATCAGTAAGTGAAATATTATTTTTACTTTCCTCCACAGGTTTAAATTTTTGTATCGCATATGTTTTAACCCCTAATGCTTTTATATCAGAAGCAATTTTTAAAACATCATCTGTCGATAAAGTACCCGGATAGCAAGTAGTACGACATTCGAAATCAACACAGCTATTAACCATCAATTTAACACTTTCTAATACGCACCGTGAAAAACCAGTAACTCCTGCAGTTGTATCATAATTATCAAATGGAGCTTTAACATCCAAACCCACCCAATTTATAAATGGTAATAAAGTTTTTAATTTATCTGGATACATTCCATTTGTATGCAATCCAAATTTATAATTTAATCCCAATTCTTTTAGTTGCTTAATTAAATTAATTATTTCAACTGATTGCGTTGTTGCTTCTCCTCCAGAAAACACAACCGCTTCAAGCTTATTATGACGTTGTACAATAAAATCGATAACACTTTGAAAATCAAGAATATGAGATAAATTTTTAAAATTAAAAGTCTGCAATTCAGGATTTGAACAATAAGGGCACCTAAAAGGGCACCCTTGCAAAAAAACAACCATAGACAAGTGGCCAGGATAATCAACTGTCGTAAAGGGAACTATCCCACCAACTATCAAACTCATCTTACGCTGCTATTTTCTTTGATTTTTCAACACAATTAACTGATGAAAGGGCAGCAGCTTCAGTAAAAAAACGTCTTTCTTTAAATTCAGATTGCTTTCCAATATTGAAATTACATGTTGGGCGATAATATCCCATACCACGCGTCCAAATTTTGCATTTAGTTCTCTCAAGATAAATATTTTCCTTATCTTTAAATAAATTAACTACTTCTGACATTTGCTTCTCCTTTCAGTTGACTATCTTAACCCTCATAAAAATAATTACCTCATACATTAACAGTCATCACAACACATACACTTTTTCCTTTTTTCAATTTCTGCATCACATTTTGGACAGTACTCATGTTCACCTGCAATATACCCATGAACTGGACAAACCGAAAATGTTGGGGTAACCGTGATATATGGCAATCTATAATTTGATAAAACTGTTTTAACCAATTTTTTACAAGCATCCCCAGATGAAATTTTTTCTGACATATACAAATGCAGCACTGTACCACCAGTATATTTTGTTTGTAATTTATCCTGTAAATCAAGGGCAACGAATGGATCATTTGTATAACCGACAGGAATCTGAGTAGAATTTGTGTAATAAGGTGCCCCTTCAAAGCCTGCTTGGATTATATCTGGATAACGTTTTATATCCTCTTTTGCAAAGCGGTAACATGTTCCTTCTGCAGGTGTTGCTTCTAAATTATATAAATGTCCTGTTTCTTCTTGGAACTTTACCATTTTTTCACGGATATAAAGCAATAATTTCTCTGCAAAATTTAATCCATAAGGTGTAGTAATATTTTCTTTATCATCTGTAAAATTACGTATCATCTCATTAACACCATTTACACCAATTGTTGAAAAATGACTGTTAAATCTACCTAAATAACGTTTTGTAAATGGATATAATCCGTTTTCAAGTTGCCGTGTTAACACTTTACGTTTTATTTCCAAAGATTGCTTTGCTAATTCCAACAAATAATCTAATCTGTAATACAATGATTTTTCATTACCTTTAAATAAGTATCCAAGCCTTGCACAATTTATTGTAACCACACCAATAGACCCCGTCTGTTCTGCAGATCCGAATAAACCACCACCACGTTTTAATAATTCACGTAAATCAAGTTGTAACCGACAACACATTGATCTCACATCGCCTGGTTTTAGATCTGAATTAATAAAGTTTTGAAAATAAGGGGTTCCATATTTTGCCGTCATTTCAAAAAGTTTATTTGCAATATTAGAATTCCAATCAAAATCTTTTGTAATGTTGTATGTTGGTATAGGGAAAGTAAAAGTTGCACCTGACGCATCACCCGCAGTCATTATTTCAATGTACGCTTCATTGATCATATCCATTTCTTTTTGAAGTTCTCCAAAAGTAAACGGCATCTCTTCCCCGCCAATTATAGGATGATTATTACGTAAATCATTTGGACAAACTATGTCAAATGTAAAATTGGTAAATGGAGTTTGTGTTCCCCAACGACTTGGGACATTTAGATTATATACTAATCCCTGTATAGCTTGTCTTACCTGTTCATAGTTAAGATTATCTTTACGAATAAAACCTGCCAAATATGTATCAACAGATGAAAAAGCTTGAGCTCCTGCCCATTCATTTTGAAGAGGACCAAAAAAATTCATCCTGTGTGCACACATAGTTGACAAATGTTTTGCAGGAGATGATTGGACGTGCTGCCCGTTACAATTAAATCCTTCTTCAATTAGCATACGCAATGACCACCCAGCACAATATCCAGAAAACATAGTTAAATCATGAATATGATAATCACCATTTCTGTGTGCCATCCCAATTTCAGTTGGGTAAATATAACTTAACCAATAATTGGCTGTGATTTTTCCAGAATTATTTAAAATCAAACCACCAATTGAGTATCCCTGATTTGAATTTTCGTGAATACGCCAATCTTCACCTCTTAAATATTCATTCATAGACGATTCGACATCAACCATAACAGATTTAGAATTTCTAATCTTGGTTCGATTATCACGATATAAAATATAAGATTTTGCAGTTTTTGGATAATTCTCACGAATTAAAATTTTTTCAACAGTATCTTGTATATGTTCTATATAAAGGATATCATCACTACTTGAAGCTTCCTTAAATTCAGAGTTCAAAGTTTCTATAACAATATTTGTTAATTTTAAAACAATAGCATCATCAAATTCCCCAGTAACTGTTGCCCCATTTTTAATAGCCATATATATTTTATAAGCGTCAAAAGGAACTAATCGCCCATCACGATTCTGTATCTGAGTATACTTACAATTTGTAAATACTAAATTATCGGGTTTTGTATCAAACACTATTGGATGTGATGCTACCATCTATATTATTCCTCCATCAAAGGTTAATTTACTCAGGCAAATACAAAAAACACAACAACACTCGTATGTCAAACACACTGAATTAAAATAACTACTTTTTAAAAATAACTGTCTTTGATTTTATGAAATAGCAACTTTTAAGCAAGTAATATTTTTTTACCTTAAAGCAAAAAAGCTATTGACAGTTAAAAAAGTAATAAAAATCTTTAAGATACAATTTAAATATTGTATAATTCTTCATCAAAGATGTATCTGATTTCATAAAAAACAGGAAAATCAATATGTTAGTCTTAACCACCATCACAATTATTACAATACTACTGTGTTTTATCTGGGTTCGATTCAGTTTAAATTTAGTCGATTCGATCAAGGGTTTTCAAGGATTCTCGAATTACTCCCCTTATGAATTATCCGGGGTTATACTGACCGTATCTATTCCCGTTATTCTAGCATTGTTAGTATTAATATTTATATATATCACATACACTTTTATAAAAAATAAATCATTTAATGAAAGAATCGCTATTACTAATAATAAAATAAATTCTGCTTTAGAAGTTATGTCAAGACGCATAATGGAATCTGTCAAGATGTCATATTATTCAGAATTTTTCAGAGTATACCCAATGGTTATTGAAGATTTAGCAGACACTTTAACAGATATTATAACAAAATCAGGTACAGCAAGCGAATTAGTAATATCCTCTGAAATGGAAAAATATGGAAATAACAGGATGATTGCAACTTCTAGAATAATATTATCATTGAAAGAACAAGATCCTGACTTTGATGAAAAATTTCGTAGAACGCTAAAAAGAAATGAATCTTTGTTAGCATCCGTTGAACATTTCAAAAAAAGCTATGACAAATTATTAGAAGCAACAATGAATTATGATCGCGATAAATTTTTGTATTCTTCTTTAGAGACGGGAATAATTGGGAAAGCTTATTTAGTACTTTCAAGGTTAATTGATTCAATCAAATCGCAAACGTAGATGAAAATTATCACAGTATTTACAGAAACACACCTCCAGCAATTTAGGGATGGAAAAGATTAAACAACAACAAAGAACCAAAACCCACTATACCACGTAGTAGGAATAAAAACACAAATAACTAGTATAAACAGCGATATGCATACTCACGAATATACTGACTGCGCACAATTTCTGGTTTATAGAATGATGTTGGTTGTTTAACTTCAAATGATGGTTTGTTATAAATAATCAAAGGTTTTGCATTAACACCACATGTTTCTATTGTTTCGGCATCTGCAATTTCATTCAATATATCAGTTACTCTTCGATTCAAAGATGCCCCAGATGGATTTTGTATAAACTTAATACGCATCTCTTGCAAACCAGTATCACCTAATGTCTTTCTAATTTCAACAGTATGAGATTTATAATCACGTAACACAACATTTGTATTGCCATTGGCCCATTTTACCATAGCTCTTTGAACTGCTGTCTTTGAAATTGGTTCATACCCACCAATCAAATCATAACTTCCGGCAGTATCCATACGCTCAACGACATCATATGGTGTAATCTCTTTCATTCTATCGACTTTGTCTTCATATGAATCTTGTTCAGATTGCTTTGATTTTTCCGTTTCAGAATCGTCATCACTTTCGCTTACCAGAGTGTTATCACCCAGTTCTCCGGTTGAACTTTTTTCATCGTCATAATAAAAATCATCATCATCGAGATTAATCAAGCTTTCTATATCACATCCAGAAACAGAAGATAATAAAAGAAGCAAAAATACACACTTTGATAAAGAACAAAACTTAATACGCATCTCATATCTCCATATTGCGATACATTATTATATATTAAATTATGTTGCTTGTAAAGGTTCGACTTGTCCAAGAAATATATCTATTTCGCCATTTAAAACAGAGCTAACATCAGAAGAAGCAATACCATTTCTTAAATCTTTTACCATTTTATAAGGTTGCAGGACATAACTTCGAATTTGATTTCCCCAACCAATTTCTGTTTTATTTGAATTTTCAATATCTTTCAAATCATTTTGCTTCTTCTTTTCATATTCATACAATCTGGATTTTAACATTGCAAAAGCGATTGCTTTATTTTGATGCTGAGATCTCTCTGTTTGACATGAAACAACTATTTTGGTTGGTATATGAGTAATTCTAACAGCTGAATCTGTTTTATTAACATGTTGCCCACCAGCACCAGACGATCTGTATGTATCAATTCGCAAATCCTGTTCCTGAATATCAATTTTAATTGTATCATCAACGACTGGATAAACCCAAACTGATGCAAAACTTGTTTGCCTTTTTCCATTTGCATTAAAAGGCGAAATTCGAACCAATCTGTGTACCCCACTTTCTGTCTTTAACCAACCAAATGCATAATCACCATTAATTTGAATTGTAACCGATTTTATACCAGCTTCATCACCAGGTTGTAGCTCTAAAACTTTAATATTCCATGTACGTTTTTCACAAAATTTCATATACATACGAAGAAGCATATTTGCCCAATCACAACTTTCTGTTCCACCAGCTCCCGCATGAATTTCCATGTATGCACATTTATTATCATCAGGTTTATTAAGAAGAGTTTGAATTTTTAATTTATTAGTTATAAATAATAAATTATTTAATTCATCTGAAATATATTTTCTATCTTGATCAAAATTATTTGAATTATTATCCAACAATTCTAGTAATTCCAGTAAACTATTTAAATCATTATCTACAGAATTGATAGAACATAATTTCTCTTCTATTTTATTTTTTTGTGAAATAATAGTATTTGCATACTCTGCATCATCCCAGAAATTAGGAGACAAAAACACATCTGTTAAATGTTTCAGCTCTTGTGTCAATTTATCTTCGTCAAAGACACCTCCGAACAATTGACATATTTAAATTAATCTGATTAATAATCTTTTCTATTTCTAAATCTATCATGCAAAAAACAAAGATATTTAATAAGCTTTTAATAAATTACATCCACCCATATAAGAATGAATTTTTTTACTGTTCAAAGTTATCTCATTAGGTATCGCTATAACCTGTCCTCCGATTGCTTTATAAACAGCGCATTCATTCTTTCCCTCATCATTTTGGCTCTTAATAATAAATATATTTAACTTTCCAGATAAGTCGTTAATATATTGGTTAAACAACGCCTTGTTTGTTGCCGTCACCAAAGTTCCATAAATATTTTTTGCAATCGTAATATCAACAGAATTTGAAATATCATAGAAAGAAGGATTTGATAAAATCATTTCCAAACGACCTTTAGATAAGGCAATTATTTCAGCATCAATTACAAATATATTTCCTGTAATTTCCGTATCTAATTCTTGGGCTTGTAATACATAATTATTACCACTTTCAGAAGAGGAATTTTCATCATTTTGAGAATTGGCCAAATTATTATTTGAAGAAATTTCACTATTCCCATTCGGATTATTTGTATTAAACAAATTACTCAAATAATCTTTTAAAAAATTATTTTGATTATCAGGTGTAAATTTATTTATTCCCAGATTTGTAAATGTTTCTTCCCCGCATGCGGTCTGAGCCTGCATTATATAACCTGCAAGCACTGTTTCAACAGCTTCCCTCCAATTTGGTCGTTTATCTGTATATTGCCCAGATGCAATATTAAAAGATGCAGCAGTCACATCAGAATAACCATATCTCCCAGCATTTTTTATTTTTCTTCCAATATTACTGTCACACTCTGGCAAAGGATCTAAAAATGATCCAGAAGAAGCCATAACTGCAGTATAACAACTTTTTGCACTTTCCAAATCATTTTTAGCTTTCAAGCATGCAGGATTATTTTTTTTGGCAGATTTCTCTATAACTTCTTTTTGTTGTAAAAATCTACTAACTGCCACGGATCGATAGTTTTTACATTTTATATAAAGAGCAGAAGCTCCAGAATACGGAACAACATAAGCAAAATTTGAATCGATAACATCGAACAATTCCGTTGCCGAATACCCAGCACAATCTGCATAGACACCAATACGTGAATTAGTATTATTATAACAACCCCTATCTAATGCCCTTATAAAATATCCGACACATTCCCCTTCTTCAGATTTATTTTTTTTATCATTAGTAAGATGATTTGGCACTGCGACATAAGAATTACTCATCTTAACTTGGTTAGGTGAATAAATACGAATTTTTCTCTCTGTTGCAAAAGACAAATCAAAAAACAACAACCCAAAATAAGAAATTGAGCAAAAGATAAAGGCTATTCTTAAAAAATTAGTTCTTCTCACGCTGTGAATTATATATTAAAAATAAATTCATATCAAACTTTTTATTCCTTTATCTATCAATTTTGACAATTCCAATTTGACATGATTTCCATAAAATAACATCAATATATCCAATAGGATAATCAGTTGATTTGTGTATTTCTTCAAACATTTGATGATAATTTTTATAACCCAAAGCTTCTGATAAGCGCATAATCCATACATCCGGTTTAACCGTATTAATCCCCAAATTACGTGCAATATGATTTTGCGTAATCGGTCCAATAAATGGCAAATTTAATAAAAATTTCATTCTACTTTTATCATCTTTTAATTGATAGTAACTATCACTTAAATTTTTCTTATTCACCCAAACTTTTTTAATTGCTGACATTTTATTTTTATTATTAAAAATTGACAAAAGAACAGCTAAATCTACTTCGTTAGATCCTAATGTTTGTAGATACTTAACAATTTCAAAATATTTTTTCTTTGCAGTTTTTTGAGAAAAACCACTTGCCAAAATTACGTATATAACTTCACTTGCGAAATCAGATGGATTTAATACTGGAGGATTGGATAATCTACTTTTAATAACATCTACATCGTCTTTATCAGATGCTAAATTATTTTCAATTAAATATTTTTCCAACAATAAAAAATCTTCTCTATTAATCGATTTAATCGTTTTATTTAAATAACTGATACAAATTCTAACAGACATATAACACTCCATAAAACTATAGACATTACACGCATTTTATTATAGCATACCCAGATATCAAGATTTAAAAAAGTAGCTTTGAAATATGGTAAAAATATATACAGAAGATGATTTTAAAAAATTACGAATTGCAGGAAAATTAGCACATGATTTGTTGGATTATATAACTCCATTCGTTACTCCAGGCATTTCGACAGAAAAATTAAATAATCTTTGCCATGAATTCACAATAAAACACGGGGCTTTGTCTGCTCCTCTTGGCTACATGGGGTATCCTAAATCGATTTGCACTTCATTAAATGATGAAATCTGCCATGGCATACCCTCTGAATCGGTAGTTCTTAAAGAAGGTGATATTATAAATATAGATGTTACAGTGATTAAGGATGGATATTATGGAGACTCTTCAAGAATGTTTGGTGTCGGCAAGATATCAAAAAATGCACAGAAATTAATTGATGTAACACAACAGTGTTTATTTTTAGGAATAGATGCAGTCCATGATGGAGGATTTGTATCAGATATTGGAAAAGCAATTGAACCATATGCAAAAGGTAAGGGTTATTCAGTTGTAAGAGATTTTGTGGGCCATGGCATAGGCACAGTTTTTCATGACGATCCATACATTTATCATTATTTTAACACGGATTCTCCTGATGTTATGTTAAAAAAAGGCATGGTATTCACAATAGAACCAATGATCAATGAAGGTGTTTTTGATGCTGTATTTGAAGATGGAAATGATTGGACTGCGTACACAGCCGATGGAAAATTATCCGCTCAGTGGGAACACACCATAGCAATTACATATGATGGAAATGTTGAGATATTTACATAAGTTTAAAAAAATTTATATTTTGTCAGCGGAACTATTAATAAAGCAATTATAAAAATTAATTTAATATAAATATTTATTGTTGGACCTATCGCATCTTTAAAATAATCACCAATTATATCACCAGTTAATATACTGTCCTTATTAATTTCGACGTCTTTATCAGTTATATTTTTTATGTAATCTACTTTTTTTACGTTATCCCATAATCCACCCGCATTATACATTAACAAAGACAAGCCCAATCCAAATAAGAAACTGCCAAGCATAACACCAATAATTAATTCCGCTCCCATCATAAATACGATAATAGGAATACATATAACAAACAAACACGGAAAT
>CAUTVF010000014.1:0-18373 GCA_963541805.1 uncultured Alphaproteobacteria bacterium | reverse complement strand
CAAATGGTAAACCTGATGTAAGAGAAACTGCAGTTCAAGTTGCAGAGTTGGTAGTTGATGGAGTTTTATACACTACACCTTTAATCGTTGGAGGGACGTTAATTGCAAGTTGTGGAGTTTGGGGCGGTGTGCTGGGTTATCAATTTACTCGAGATTTTTTTAAAAAAGACATCACAACTATAATTCCACAAGCAAAAGAGTCAATTGCTAAGCAAAAGACTACGGACAAAATCAATACTCAAAATGAAATTTTGAAGATAGCAAAAGAACTTCAAAAAGATGAATCGAAGTAGTACAATTACTCTATTTTAATAAGTTCACTTTCAATTGCTTTTATATATTCATATCCTGTGTTATCACCGAATCCTACAAAGTATTTTTTACCGATTACAACAACTGGGACCCCATTTGCCATTATATTCAATTCACTTTTAATCTTAAAATATAATTCTCTCCCATCTTTTAAGCTGACATTTATATACTTAAAATTAATGTTTTTATATTTACTTTTCAAATTTGATTCTATGAAGGACATTGCCCGATGGCAGTACCCGCATGTAGGTAAGTAAAATAAATACACCACATTTTTTTCAGTTTTTTTTCTTTCTATTTTTTGATTTGCCTTTACAGAGTTATCATGTTTTATCATAGTTTCAGTATTATTTGTAATATCAATATTATTGAAATAATATATTATATAACTTACGACTGATATACATAACAATGTGATAAAAACGATTTTTAATGCGTTACTCTTGTTATTTGCTTTATAATTTTTACTTGTCATTTTTTGCACTCCATATTTCATAACCAAATCTTATTTATACAGCCATCCTTTCCAAAACCTCAATACGTTTTTCAACTGGTGGATGTGTAGACATAATTTTTGAAAGCCACTCCCATATATTAGAATTATTTAAGGGATTTTCTATACACATATCAGATGCCAATTGATTTCTATCAAAAGCATTCATATTTGGATTTGCCGAAATTTTTTTTAAAGCACTGGCAAGTGCAATTGGATTTCGCGTTATTAATGCGGCTGTTGCATCTGCTTGATATTCTCGTTTTCTTGATAATGCCAGCCTGATTAATGGTGCAATAATATACCCAAAAATCATTAACCCTATAGCTACCAAAAATAAAATCAGTTTAGTTTGATCACTATTTTTTTTATCAGACCTAATAGATGCAGATAATCTTAAAGCAACTGATCCCAAAAATGTGAAGCAACCAATTCCAGATACAACAAGCAACATTGTTCTTATATCACGATTTCCAATATGCGATAACTCATGTGCTATTACTCCCTCTAGTTCTTGTTTAGTCAGAGTTTTAATTATTCCAGAGGTTAAAACCACCGAGGCATTATGAGGATCACGACCAGTTGCGAACGCGTTTAATGCATGATCGTTAACAATATATACTTTTGGCACCGGCAGTCCTGCAGCGATTGCAGTATTTTCAACCAAGTTATAAACATATGCATTACTTGTTTTTGTGATTTCATTTGAACCTATTGATGTTAAGATCAAATCATCACCAAAAAAATATGCAAATCCCATCCAAATAATTGCAATTCCAAACAAAACACTTGAAAAACTGAATATACTTTCAGCTGTTTGGTAAAGGTAATTATATAATGAAATATTATTTGTTCTATCACCGAAAATTAAAAAAAATACAAACATTAACAAAAACAACGATATTGGAAACATTGCAATGACTAGCAGAGTATCCCGTTTGTTTTCCGAAATATGTGAGTAAATCGTATTTGACATAGTCTTAGAATTTGACCTCTACAGGATCCCTTACCTCTTTTGCTTCTGCATTGTCCAATTCAAAAAATTTTTCTGAAGAAAAACCAAATATTTTTGCAACAATATTTTTTGGGAAAGTTTCAATCGCAATATTTATTTCCCTTACATTTGAATTATAGAATCTACGTGAGGCCATAATTTTATCTTCTGTATCTGTAAGCTCTCTTTGTAATTCTAAAAAATTGGTATTTGACTTAAGATCTGGATAATTTTCAGATAGAGCAAAAACTGATTTTAGCGCACTTGTAAGAGCTTGTTCATCAACTTCTTTTGCAGTTATCGAACCTGTATTATTCATTGCTAAATTTCTTGCTGCAATAACAGAATTTAACGTTTCTTTTTCATGTTTTGCGTATGCTTTTACTGTTTCCACTAAATTAGGAATTAAATCATATCTTCTTTTTTGTTGTGCATCAATATCAGATGCCGCTTCTTTCACATTATGACGAAGTGTGACAAGAGAATTATACATGAATATGACATATAAAATTACAAGGGTAACTACTATATAGATATACTGATTTGTTGATATGTTTTGCATTTTGTTTCCTTTTTATTTTCTGCTTTTTTAAATATAAAATAAATCGCTGTTATTATCAATAATTTTTATTGATACCCCCCCCCATAAATTTGATACAATACTGGTAATATACTATGTTGTATGGGCGGATTAAAAAATGGATATAAGTTTTACAAAAATAAGGGAAATTATATTTAGATTTATTAGATTTATTTTCTTCGTTTTGTTATGTGTATTTGTTGGGGCTTTTTTAATGCTATACTTTCTAAATACAGATAAAGCAAAGATTTTTTATGAAAAATATTATTCTAAAGATGATCCTTTGTTTGAACTGTATGAGCCAAGTATAGATTTTACGAAATATACCAATGATACTAAAGATCAGAAGGCTGTAGAAAAATTTGTTACAAATTTAGAATCTGATTCCTTTAATAAAGAAGAATTATCAAAATTAAATGTGAGATTATTGACAGAGTTTTTAAAGCAATCATATGAAAAAGCTGAATCGCAATCTGATAGGATATCTAAACGCTTGTTAATAAAAAAGATGATTGACGCTTTGCCAACTTCAGAAAAACAATATATGCAGTATAAGATTTTTATTGATGATATTCCGGTTTTGCGCCGTGTCGACCATAATGAAACAGTTAAAGATGGTGTTTATAAAGTAGAACTTGTAGTAAAGGCGAAAGAGAATTTTATTAAACACGTGTTATCTGTTGAAGATTATAGTTTTGCTGATCTAAATGATCTTAGAGATATGTGTTCAAAAATTCGATTTTATAGTTACTATGGAAAGAACCCATCTCATATTAGTATTGATAGTAATGAAATTAAGGTTAAATCGGATGCTGATGTAAGGTGTTCAGAAGATATAAATAAGATAAGAAAACATTTAAATAAATCAATTATTGATGATTTTGTGTTGTTTTTTAAAAATGGTGGCCTTGATTATTATAGGTATGCTGATGGTAGATCTGGTGTGATGTACGCAATCTCAAATGGTTTTTCGTTGGATAAAGCATGGGATTTTGAAATTTTTTCGCATAGTCGAGCAGAAAATATGATACTAAATGGATACATGGCTTTAGATATGAATGTAGACAGATATTTAAATGTTATCGTCCTGACAAGATTTCTACTTGATGATCACGGGATTCTTTTTTAAGTTTGCTAACAAGTTTTATTTTTATTTCGTCCATTAAAAAAACTCTTCTAATTTATTAGAGATTTTTTTAATCTTATTAATTTAATTTTTTTATTCCATTTTCTAATCGTAATAAAGTTTCATCTTTTCCAAGTATATTTGCGATTTCAACTGGCCCACCTGGGGTAAATTCTTTTCCAGATAACGCAATTCTTGCCGGATAAAATACCTGTCCATTTTTTAAATTAAGCTCTGACACTATATTCATGAAAATCTGTTTTATATTTTCATAATTCCAATCAGATAACCCCTTCAATTTTTCTTTAACTAAAGGTAATACCTCTTTTGCAATTTCCTTTGTAGTCTTCATTTTTTTATGAATATACAAATCTGTGTCATATTCTGGTAGAGTTTCAAAAAATTCAATCATTTCAGGAATGTCTGCAAACGTTTCAATCCTTTCCTTCAATAATTTTGAAATTTCATTTAAGTCCAGACCTTTTGTTATGACTTTATTATAAAAAGGAAGGGCATTATTATGGAATTCATCATCAGATAAATTTCTGATATAAATGGAATTCATCCAACGCAATTTTTCTGGATCAAATATGGCATCGGATTTCGCAATTCTATCAATACTAAATTCTTTTTTTAAATCTTCTATTGAAAAAATTTCACGATCATCCGACGGATGCCATCCAAGTAACGTAATATAATTCAATATTGCTTCAGGTAAAAATCCTTTTGCTATCAAATCTTGAAATGATGCATCTCCATTTCGTTTACTTAATTTATGTGTTTTATCTTTCATAATCTGTGGAACGTGAACATATATGGGAGGTGTCCAACCAAGTGCATGATACAATAAATCATATTTTGGGGTTGAAGATAAATACTCACTTCCACGAACAACATGGGTTATTTCCATTAAATGATCATCAATAACATTCGCAAAATTATATGTCGGATATCCATCTGACTTTATTAAAACTTGTTCATCCAAAGTTTTATTATCAACCGTTATTTTTCCAAAAACGGTATCATTAAATGTCGTTGTACCTGGAGGAATTATTTGTTTTATTACATATGGCTCTCCAGATGCTATCCGTTTTTTTGCAACATCCAATGGGATATCTTTACAAGGATCATTTTGTTTTATAAATTTCTGTGCTTTATCCCCATCTTCATCATCTTGATTTGCCTTATATTCATGTTTTTCACAAAAGCAATAAAATGCATGCCCGCTTTCAACCAATTTATGAGCATACTTAGTATATATATCTGTTTCAGCACGTTCACTTTGAACATATGGTCCATAGTTTCCACCAATATCTGGGCCCTCATCATGTTGTAATTTAGCAATCTTCAATGCTTTATAAATAAAATCTGTTGCACCTTCAACAGTACGTTCCTTATCTGTATCTTCTATTCGTAATAAGAAATCTCCATTTTCTTTTTTCGCAATTAAATATGCAAATAGTGCAGTTCTCATTCCACCAATATGAAGCCATCCTGTCGGAGATGGAGCAAAACGTGTTCTAACTTTTTTCATCTTTTGAAATTCTCCTGATATTTGGTGCAAGTGAGGGGAATCGAACCCCCATCTTCAGCTTGGGAAGCTGACATGCTACCACTATACCACACTTGCACAGCCTATAAATTTATAATAAATAATAAATATTTTCAATCTTAAAAATATTCAGCAGATAAAAAATATAATCCACATGCAGGAGCATTTAAACCTGCGGCTTTTCGATCTTTTTTATTTAAAATATCTTTAATAATTATTGGGTTAATTTTTTTTAATCCCACATCAACTAAAGATCCAACCATATTTCTAACTTGATGATGTAAAAATGATTTGGCAGTAAAATATATATTAATATGCTTTTCAAAATAATTTACATTTGAAAAATCTATACATTCGAAATTTATATTATCAATTGTCTTAATTGGAGATTTCGCTTGACATTCAACAGATCGAAATGATGTAAAATCATGCTTTCCAATTAAAAATGTTGCGGCCTCTTCCATATCTTTAATTGATAAATCTTTACGAATATGCCACACAAAATTATTTAATAATGATGGAGCGGATTGTCTTATTAAAATTTTGTATACATATTTGCGCTGTTTACAATCAAATCTTGCATGAAAATTATTACCTACTAATTCTGCAGATAATATTTTAATTTGTTTAAAATCTTGCATGTCCAGATGGTAATTAATTGCATTGCAAATTGTATTTGATTGTAATTTTTGTCTGCCTAAATTATCTGGTAAATCAAAATGTGCAGGCATTGCATATGCATGTACCCCTGCATCTGTTCGCCCACATCCATACACTTCTGTGTCTATCCCACAAAATAATTTTATTGCATTTTGTATTGAACCTTGAATTGATGGCTTATCATGCTGCTGTTGCCAACCACTGAAATTTGTTCCATCATATTCAACAATAATCTTAAACCTAGGCATTTTTATAAAAATATTTTATTTCCATTCATGAATTCATGACTGTTTAATATTTTCCTGCCTTCTTTTTGAAGGGTAAGTAATTGTATATATCTATTATCAGAACATAATACAAAAATATCCTTTTTTAAATCTGCAGTTGTTATATCAAAATCACTATCACAAACTTTAGATTTTAAAACAAAAATTTTCGATCCCTTTTTATCATAAAAAAATGCTTTAGGTAATGGAGATAGTGCAAGAATTTTTTGATAAATCTGTTTTGAATCCTGTGTTTTGAAATCTATAATACAATCTTCGTTTTCAATTTTATTTGCATATGTTGCATATTCATCATTTTGTTTAACTGTTTTTATGGTATCGCGATTTTTAAGGTATTCTATTAATAATGACCCACCAAGTTTTGCAAGTTCATCAAAAACTTCTCCAAAATCTTTATTATCAATATTAATTTCTGATTTTAATAACACACCTCCCGTATCGATTCCTGCATCCATTTGCATTATCGTGATGCCTGTTTTATTTTCTCCGGCCATAATTGCACGTTGAATTGGGGCAGATCCACGATATTTTGGAAGTATTGAAGCATGTACATTTATACATCCATATTGGAACATGTCTAACACTGCTTGTGGAAGAATTAATCCATATGACGCAACAATTCCGATATCTGCAGAAAACGACCTTAACTCGTTTTGGATTTCCTCTTTTTTTAAAGTCTTGTATGTTTTAACTGGTAAATTATTTTTTATTGCATACTCAAAAACCTCTGAATCTTTCAAAATGTGTTTTGGACCAAATGGCTTGGCAATTTTTGTGCAGACACAAACAATTTCAATACCAAGTTTCTGATTTTCATATAACGATTTTAATGTTTCAACTGAAAAATTATTTGTGCCAAAAAATATAACCCTTAAAGATTTCATGATACTACCTTTTCAAAAGTTTTTTAAATTTTCTCTCTACCATTTGTTTTTTTAATCTGGATAGATGATCTATGAATAGTATTCCATTTAAATGGTCAACTTCATGCAGAATTATACGTGCCTTAATCCCATCAAAATCTTCTTTTATTTCTTCCCCATCTTCATTTTGATATTTAACTGTTATTGACTGCGATCTTGAAACAGAATAATAAACATCGGGAATAGATAAGCATCCTTCTTCCATATCACATTTATCTTGTGATTGATTAATTATTTTCGGATTAATCAGTGGTATAAACTCATCATCATTTGGCATTATTGTAATTATATTTTTCATGAAGCCAATTTGATTTCCGGCTAACCCAACACCAGAATATTCATTCATAAATGATTTCATATCTGATATAATGTTCTTTAAATTATCGTCGAAAGTCGTAATTGCTTCAGTTTTCTGATATAACAAAGAATCCGGTATTATGTGCATAAACAAATCTTTATTATTTAATTTTTTTATAAAATTTTCTTTTGTAGTTGCCATGGCAATGATATTATCAAAACCTATTTGATAATCAATAGCAAAGTCATGACACAAATTGTTATTTCTATTCCATATAACAAAACAGCAGTCGATGTTGGAGAGATTAAAAATATAATTGTTAATATTAAATCTTCATCAAGAATAAAAGGTATTTCAATCAAACTTGATTATATAAAAAATATTATTAGTTTGACACATTCAGTATTCATTTCAGAAAATAAAGCAATAGAATTTTTACAATCAAAATACGATTGGATATATTTAAAGTTTGCAAATAAAATTGTTGCAGAAAATAAATATGGTGATTCAAGTTTTCATTTGGAAAATGGAAGTAGTATTTCAATTTGTGGCCAATTATTAAAAATATTTCATAACCCTTTAGGTAAAGGAATATATATAAAAGACGGAAATTTATATGTGTCCGGGGATACAGAATTTTTACCACGTCGAGTTAAGGATTTTGCAAAAAAAGAATTAATGACATACATAAAAAATTATATCTCTCAATTTTCTGATTTTAGTAAAATGATTAATAAAATATCAATCAAAGATACGATTTCCCGTTGGGGGAGTTGTTCTAGTGATCGTAAATTATCTTTTTCATTTCGTATTGCTTTTGCTCCGCAATTTGTAATAGATTACGTGATAGTACATGAGCTTTGTCATTTAAAAGAAATGAATCATGGAAAAGATTTTTGGAGTTTAGTTTATTCTATTTATCCAGAAATCCTAACAAACCGAGCAATCAAATGGTTGAATAAAAACGGGTTCTTATTACACAAAATCTAACTTAAATTTGAAAACGTATACCCATCATTATTTGATAGCTTTCTCCGATTTTTCCTTTTAATCCTTGGAAGTCTGTTTTGGTATTATTTTGTATATAATAATTTGCTGTTTTTACTTTTCCAAAATTGTAATATCTGGCCGATATATCCAATACAATATAATTGGTAACCGATGATGAAAAACCAATTCCGCCAGTAAATGCAAAGTTAAAGTTTTTAACGCTTGGAATATTTGTAATAGTTGCGGTATTCACTGGGTTTGCTTGATATTCAACGGATATTCTATTGTCTGTTATTCCTCCACCAACCATTATGTATGGAACAAATATTGGAGATTCCCTTCTATCTTCTAATACATCAAAGTATGTATTTATGAAAAGAGATCTTGATTGAAATTTTATATTATAGTTATTTTTATCTAATTTTGAAATTGCATTCCCATGACCATTTATATTTTTTTCTTTTTTAAATGATTTAAATAATGAATTATATGCAATCTCTGTCCTGAATGCAGAATGAGTATTTAATCCAATTGCAAATCCCCATGTATTTCCACCTTCAATGTCTAAATTCATTTTCTCTGAGATTAATGAATAATCTATTGGGTTATTAAGCACATCATAGTCATAAATTATATCACATAATGCAGGAATATCTTTATTATCAACAATATTTTGAACTGGATTTCCAAGTGAGTCATAAAGTGGTAATCCAACCCCGCCAGTACAACTATTTTTATACTTTAAATAATTACTGTTTTTATGAAAAATTGTTGAAAATGAGGTAATCGATCCAAATCCAGATATATAAAACTGTTTAAACCTATACTCAAAATTATTATCGTTATTGTAATAGATATTATATTCTTCGTTGGTGTTTGCGAATGCTTTTATTATTCCCATCATGGTAAAAAACATTGCCAAAAATAAAGAAACTTTTATTGCTAAACTTATTGTGCTTTTATAAATATACTTATCCATCTATCCGCCTTGCTCTAGTATTATGATTGAAAAAATAGGACAAAAATCTTATTTTGTCAAGTATTTTAATAAATCGATTATTGCTTTTAGCTATTATATTGTTATAATTCCAACGTTTTGTTCCTGAGGTGTATTATGAAATATTCGTTTTATTGTTTAATGTTTGCAATATCTTTATTTTTATCAAAAAATTTTGTTTTTGCTCAATCATCTGATACTGTTTTTGACGAATATGATGGTAATTCTGATAATGAATGGACGATCGATGATTTTGCTTCTTATTACAACGCCAATGTTGTTTCAAGATGTAAGACTGAAGTTGAACGTATGAAAACTGTTTTTGCAGAGGAGGATGAAAATGGGGATGGTTTTATATCATCTGATGAATCAGAATTTGCAATAAGGAGATTTTCATCCAATTCCCGGACTGCACATATGGTTGTCGATGGTAAAATATCAAAAGATGATTTTATAAAATGCCCTATGTTTACTGTTCAACAAATGTTTGATGATTTCGACCAGGATAAAAATGGTATTATTTCAAAACATGAGTGGGATTTAAAAAAGAGAGCCGGCTATGCTCAATAACGGACAGTAATTATGATAAAATATATTCATTTAAAAAGGATTTTAAAAAATAGTATTACACTTGGTTTACTGGGTGGAATTGTTTTATCGTCGGCTTTTCTAATTTTTAATATGTTTTTTTCAGATGCTCCAAATTACAGTGCTGATCTGACTATTTACGATTCGAAGCTTAAAAAAGTTAAGTCAGAGTTTAAAGTTGCAATTTCTGATACTGATAAAAAAAGAAAATTAGGTTTAATGTTTATAAAAAATATGCCTGATAATAATGGTATGTTGTTTGTTTTTGATAGTCCTCATGTTGTCTCTTTTTGGATGAAAAATACTTATATCAGTTTAGATTTATTATTTGTTGACGAAAATAAGAAGATTGTTTCGCTTTTTGAAAAAACTACTCCTTTAAGTGAGAATTCGATTTTTTCTACTCAACCAGTTAAATATGTAGTCGAATTAAATGCCGGGATTGTGTCGGATTATCAAATTAAAACAGGGGATATTATTGAAGTGAACTATAATGAGATCGTATCTAAATAAGGATATTTTATCTGTTAAAACTTTAAGAGATGATTCTTATCATCACTTGCGAGAATTAAGAATGGGGGAGCTTATCAAGCGTAAATTAAATGATGCTTTGATGGGGGCAAAATTGGATAGTGAATTATTAAAGCATTTGTCCATTACAGAGGTAAAAGTGTCTCCAGGTTATGCGAATGCGAAGGTTTTTATTACTTCACTTAATTTGAATATGACAAAAGAAAAAGTTAATTTACTGAATTCTAGGAAAAAACAAATTCGCTATGCACTAACAAATTGCATTGAGTTAAAATATATACCTGATTTAGTTTTTGTTGTTGATGATTCTTTTGAAAAAGCTCATCATATTGATGAGCTGTTAGCAAACAAAACAGTGCAGGAAGATTTAAAACGTTAAGTTAATTATAAACATCTGCTTTTTCTTTCCCCGTGAATTCAGTTAACCTCAATAATTTATCAGTTGCTTTGATCAAAGTATTTAAGTATTCCAGATGCGGTGTACTGGTTTGTTTTCTATCTTTTTCAATCATTTCTGCATAGATACGAATTGTTGCACCAACCGATCCAGTTCCGGATAGACGCGTAAACACCCTAGCATTTTTCCCATCCACGTTTTTTAACCAAAATTGTACCCCTTGATTTGTCGCTATATTTCCATCAATAGGATCAGTATAGTTAAATATTTCTTGTTTAACTATTTTAAATCCATTTTCTTCATGATTTAATAGTTTTGTTGTACTCACATACTTGTAAAAATCATCTCCTTGTTGTTTTTCAATATTTTCATAACTGTATTGGCTGTAATAAACACGGCCCAATTCATTCCACATTTCAGTTACTATGTGCGATATTGGTTTTCGTGTTATCGCTAATATGTTTAACCAACATAGTACTGCCCAAATTCCATCTTTTTCCCTAATATGTCCTGACCCGGTTCCAAATGATTCCTCTCCGCAAATTGTAATTTTATTTGCATCTAGTAGATTGGAAAAGAATCTCCATCCTGTTGGAGTTTTATATACTGGAATACCTAATTTTTCTCCGACTAAATCTGCGGCAGAACTTGTTGGCATTGTTCGGGCAATACCAACACAACCATTTTTATAGCTTTTAATTTTATCCATATTTAATGCAATTGCAGCAAGTGAATCAGATGGAGATACAAAAAATTGCTTGCCTAAAATTAAATTACGATCCATATCTCCATCAAATGCAAACGCAAAATCTGCGGCATCTGCAGACATTTGATAATCTACAAGTTGTTTTGCATACAGTAAATTTGGCTCTGGATGAAGTCCGCCAAAATCTGGCAGAGGAATTCCATTTATTAAAGATTTGTCATTTGCCCCAAGCCTATTAATAAAAATTTCTTTTGCATATGGTCCAGATATTGCATTCATACTGTCAATTCGTATTGTAAATCCGTCTTTGAATAATTTTCTTATTTCTTCAAAATCAAATATCGACTCCATATAATCCGAATATTCTTTTACAGCATCTATTAATTTTATTTCTGGTAGATTTATTAATTCTTCATCTGATATATTTGTAAAATAATATTCTGATATCATTTTTGTTTTTTCATCAATTTCATCTGATATATTTTTTAATACTGATCCCCCGTTATCAAATTGGACCTTTACTCCGAAATCTCCATCAATCCCGCCTGGATTATGAGAAGCAGTAAAAACAAACCCCATATCTGCATTGTATTTTCTTGATATATAAGAATGTGCTGGTGTTGCAATCAGTCCATTTTCTTCCATAATTATTGTTTTTGCTCCTGCCGCCAACAACATTTTTGCAGCTTTATAAGTTGCATCTTTACACATGAAGCGCCCATCACCACCAAGTACAACTGTATCAATTGATTTACCTTTTTTATTTAAATGTTTTTTTACAACGTCAATTGCAGATTGTAAAAAATTCTCTAAATAGTTTTCTTGCATGTATGTTTTTGTTTTTGCTCGTAATCCTGATGTCCCCATTTTTTGATTATATGGACTGGTTCTAACTGTTTTTATATCAAAATTTTGCATTTTGTAATCCTTTTATATCTGTGTAATTTGGGTTAGGTTATCAGTTAATGTAATCATTTAAAAGAAAAATTTAAATTGAATGGTTATCAACTAGTACTTAGTACGAACAATAATTGTCACTAAATATCAACGAAATTTACATTATAACCAATGCTTTTAAGAAATCTTATAAGGTCTGTTGTATTGATAAAAATAGTTTTTGTATTAGTATTTGGGTGAAAACTCATACGTTTTTCATTCATTATTTTTTTATCGATGTATACTTTGATATCATGGTTCTTATCATTTAATAATCCAAATGGAGAAACTACCCCTGGCAATAACATCATTTTTTCAAATAAAGTGTTTTCAGAAGCTATTTTTATTTGTTTATCATCTACAGTTTCTTTAAATTTATTTAAATCTATTTTTTTGCTCTCATCCATTATTATTAAATAAAAGTTTGTTTTCTTTTTATTTGTAAGAAACATTGTTTTTGTTCTAACCCCAGGTATGCCTTCAATAAAGATATCTGCTTGTTCTGTCGTTAATGCTGGATCATGATCAACCGTTTCAACAGAAATATTTAAATGTTTTAATGTCTTTACTACAATTTCATACGAATTCATTTAATACTCCCTAACAATTGATATTTTCTAAACGAATTTCTAATTATTAAATACAGTTTTCAATGTAAACAAGTATAAAATATATTAAGTGAAATACAACTTTTACTTAAAGTATATTAATTTTTCTGAAGGTTTCAATTAACGGTTAATAGTATTTTTTGTTTACTTTCAATTTTAAGATCTTTATCCTTGGGTAGAGTTGTAAATTATAGTGTTGCTCTTTCCTGTATTATTTGATTAATAAAGAGGTGATGAAATGGAATATAAACATATTAAAGTCGGGGGTGGAATTACTAAAGAAATTACAATTGGTAATGATTTACCTTTTGCATTAATTGCTGGACCTTGTCAAATGCAAGATAGGGATTTGGCAATGAAAATCGCAGAATATATGGTTAAGTTGACTGACAGATTAGGAATCCAATATATATTTAAGGCATCTTTCGATAAAGCAAACAGAAATTCGATTAATGGTGCTCGTGGGGTTGGCTTGGATTATGCAATTCCAGTTTTTGATGAAATACGTAAAACTTTTGGATGTCCTGTTATGACTGATGTTCATACAGAAGAACAACCGGAAATATTGGCTGATCATGTTGATATGTTTCAGCAACCTGCTTTTTTAATTCGTCAAACTGATTTATCTGTCGCAATTGCGAAAACAGGGAAAGCCGCAAATTTGAAAAAAGGACAGTTTCAATCTCCTTGGAATATGAAAAATATAATTGGTAAATATGAGGCTTATGACAATAAAAATTTATGTTTAACTGAAAGAGGTACATCATTTGGTTATGGTGATTTAATTGTTGATGTCAGATCATATATTTCAATGGCTGAAACTGGTTATCCTGTTGTTGTTGATGGAACCCATTCTGTTCAAAAGCCTGCTGCTATGGGGGATAGTTCAGGTGGAGAAGCAAGACTCGCCCCTGTAATTATTCGTTCTGCATTATCGACTGGATTAATTGGTGCGATTTATGTTGAAACTCATCCAGAGCCATTAACAGGAGGTTCTGATATTCATAATGTAATCCCTCTTATGTACATGGAAGAGCTGTTACCAACATTTAAAATGATTGATGAAGTCTCTAAAGCGAATAAATTACGTTTAGAAAATTGGGTCCAAGAAGGAAAAGCTTTATAATTGAAAGAGAAAAATGAGTACTGTTAATAAATCTGAAGTTTTTGATAAAAGTAATGTTCAATACAAATCAAAGTCTGTTAAGTTGGGTAAAATTTACGAAGCTGGAATAAATCCATATCCGAATATTTTTAAACCTACTCATTTTTCTGTTGAGTTGCAAAGTAAGTATGCTGATTTGCCGGCTGATGATTCTGAATGTCCTGATGATGTTGTTGTTGCAGGTAGAGTTATTAGTATTCGTAATAATGGAATGTTTATTGATATAGTTGATCGCGATGGGAAGATTCAGATTTATTCGTATGAAATTTCCACTCCAAAATCTGAATTGGATAAATTAAGTTTATTAGATACAGGCGATATAATTGGAGTGTCTGGAAAAATTAAAAGAACAAAGCGAGGAGAATTAAGTGTTGTAGCTAAAAATATTACAATACTTTCTAAGTCCCTGCAACCTATGCCGGAAAAATACCATGGCGTTACAGATGTAGAATTGCGTTATCGTCAAAGATATGTTGATTTTATGGTTAATAAGGATGCAAAGGATATTATTTTAAAACGTTCGGTTGTTATATCGGAAATCCGTAAATTTTTAAGTGAGCGTGGATTTATAGAATTTGAAACTCCTATTTTCCACCCTGTTTTAGGTGGTGCTAGTGCACTTCCTTTTACTACTTATTATAATGCATTAAATCGTAATTTTTATTTACGTATTGCAACAGAGCTATATTTGAAACGTTTAATTATTGCCGGATTCGACAGAGTTTTTGAAATTGGTAAGGATTTTAGAAATGAGGGAATAGATACGCGTCATCTTCCAGAGTTTACAATGATCGAGTTGTATCAGAGTTATGCTGATTACAATGATATGATGGAAATTTGTGAGACTTTGTTTAATCATTTGGCACAAAAATTATATGGTGAAAATGTGATTGAATGGAACGGTAATAAAATTAATTTATCTGCTCCATTTAAACGTGTCAAACTTGTTGAAGAGGTCGGTAAAATTTTAAATTGTCCAAATATTATGGATTTGTCAGATAATGCGGAAGAAATGTGGAATATTGCAAAGTCTAATGGTATTAAATTAAAAGGAAATGAAACTTGGGGGCAGGTAATTGAAGAAGTCTTTGATCAAAGAATTGAAGAAACATTAATACAACCAACTTTTTTAATTGATTATCCTGCAGACATTTGTCCGCTTACCAAGAAGCATCGTGACAATCCGAAATTGGCAGAGCGTTTTGAATTATTTATTGGCGGGCGTGAGTTTGGTAATGCATACAGTGAGTTAACCGATCCTGTTTATCAAAGGCAAATGTTTGAAGATCAAATGAAGAAAAAAGAGCTTGGAGATGCTGAAGCATCTCAGCAGATGGATGATGACTTTTTAAATGCTTTGGAATACGGTATGCCTCCAACTGGGGGGCTTGGAATCGGTATTGATAGATTGGTTATGTTAATGACAGGTTCTACTTCTATTCGTGATGTTGTAGCTTTTCCAACACTTAGAGATATTAAATAAAATAAGGCTTCTTTGTAATGTCGTTAAAAATTGAAATAATTAAAACTGGTGCTTTATCAGTTAATTCGGTTATTATTTATAACACTGATACATTAAAATGTAGTGTGTTTGATGTTGGGGATTTTGATCCAATTGATAATTTTATAACAGACAATAAATTAATCCCTGATGTTGTTATTGCAACACATGGACATTTTGATCATTTGTTCGGTGTTTCTGAGTTTTGTAAAAAATATAGTTGTCCTTTTGCTATGTCATCAGATGATAATTATTTTATAAACTCTCCTGATTTTGATGTAATAAAAAGTAGAGCAGAGGATTTAGGGTATTTTAATTATATTCCTCCAACCAAAATTGATATAGATCTAAAAGGTAAATCAAAATTTAACAGTATGGATCTTTTTTGGGTACCTGGACATTCACCTGGTGGTTTATGTTTTTATATTAAAGAATTAAAAACATTAATTTCAGGAGATACATTATTTTATGAAACAATTGGAAGAACAGATTTAATTTACGGGGATTATGATTTATTGGTATCTGAAATCGAAAATAAATTACTTGCTTTACCAGATGACACTACCGTAATTCCTGGTCATGGATATTTTACAACAATTAAGCACGAAAAAGAATTTAATCCGTTTTTAAATAAAAACCCATCATAATTAAATGATGAGTTTTTGTGGTTGTGGATTGTTTTTTCATTGATGTGCTGCAATTATTGCTTCTATTACTTCATCTTTTGTTAGACCTTTTGGGGAGAAAATTTTTATCTCATCACTATATAATAATATTATTTTTGCAATAGTCATGAGTTTTTTATTCAAAGCGTAATCATACGCCCATCCAATCTTGCACTGAAATTTAGTTAATAGCAATTGTACCAACTCTGAATATTCAGCTTCATATTCTGTTACATCGGGTAAAGTACAAATTAATTCGATAATGGACGGCAGAGCAAATGGTTCCCCAGTGTCAAATCTAGATGTATTACACAAGAATAATTGTTTTGGATTTGCTCCATTATCTAATAATTTTCTTATAATATTAAACTTATTTTTTACAAAACTTTTATTAAGTGCAATGTAAAGTAAGCTAACACCATCAACAAACATATTTGGATCTGCCCCATTGGCAAGTAAAACTTCAACCTTTTTGTAGTTACTGCAAAATACAGCGTTACAAAGATTCACTTCCATAATATCCAATCCACTTATAAACTTTTCTTGTTTCACAAGAACCTCCTAAAAATAGTTTTGGTTGCTATAGTCTCAAACAAAATATTTAATTTGTCAAATTATAAAAAGAAAGAAGAACAGTACAATTTTCAAACTTGGAGGAAAAGAAAATTGTACTGATATGTGAGATAGTAGAAGTTAAAGAATACTAATAATAAATAAGTTAATCTTGTAAAGAGATTAACTTATTTTATAATGCTATTAATTCTGATTAACCAAATTGGGATCATATATCTTTTCAATTTTCACATCTCTAACACTATCTAAAAATATTGGATTTTGGCAGATATTTACTTCATATTTTACTACATCATCTATTTTTTCATAGCTATATTCTGAAGCATCAACATAACATCCTTTTGACATCATTACATATCTTGATTTTCTGTCGCCGCTGTATTCACAAATTGTATTATTATAAGGCTATCCATTGTTTACTATTGAAGATATACATTCATTATATATTTGGTTGGCGGTTGTTAATTCTATACTTTTGCATCTTTTCGTGTTTTCTTTGCAATTCTCTAAATTTTGTTTACTTCGATTACATACATCCATATTGTTGTAAACAGTCTCACACAACTTATATTCACGATTTATTCTTGCTTCTTTCTCACTTTCACATTTCTGCTTTTCTTCTACTTTACATTTTTCTACTTCACCATATACATATATACATGCTTTACTGGAATTTTCACATGTAATAAAGGGTTTTGCACATAATTCATTATATTCTTGGGTTCCTTTTTCATAACATTCATACTTATCTCCTTCTTTTGGTATTAAAATTCTTGAGCATAAGCTATCATTGTAATAATTACCACACATGACTTCTCCAAATCTGCCAAGATTAGGATAGTGGCATTTATAATTGCGATATCCACTACTACATGATTGCTGATATACTTTCTTAATAAGGATCCCACACGATCTATTAAGTTCAACCTTAAGTCTCAAAGGGACTTTACGAATTTCCCCACTCTTAAAGACCCTATTGGTTAAATGATTATATCTGTATCTATGAAAACCATCTCTACAAACAAAACCATTAATAATTTTAATAAAAGAATTAAGATTAAAGTTATCTGTAGTATCAGAATTAAGAATATTAGTATATTTAAATGAAACGATATCTTTACAAAATATCTTAATATCGGTATTAGGATTTAATTTATTAACCGATCCATTATTTAATATAGATTGAACATAATTATCACTGATACCAACAACCCACTTCTTACAATAAGGAACAACAAAATTTTCTATATTTTTCTTTTCGCTATATGCCGCTTTCACGATGAATCTAGATGTATCATCTTTACATGATATGTGTTGTTTTAAAGACTTCACTATGTCATCAGAGAGTATATGATAACTTCCATCTTTTGGAAACATATGAAAATCCACATTAAAGAAATTAGGTTTCTTTGTAAAATCTTTTTCCCTTATTTCTTTCATTGTTGGATATGTGAAGTTTTGCGGCGTACAGCGCATACAAAAAGTATGCAA
>CAUTVF010000013.1:0-18533 GCA_963541805.1 uncultured Alphaproteobacteria bacterium | reverse complement strand
CGCATTGTTTCAATTAAAATTCCAAGTTGCAACTCTCCCCTTCCAGAAACTTCATAAGACTCTTTATTATCTGATTGGGTTACCTTTAATGCGATATTTGTCTCTGCTTCTTTTATCAAATAATCCCCAATCATTCTGGATGTTAATTTTGTACCACCTGATCTGCCGGCAAATGGGGAAGTATTAACAGAAAAAGTCATTGTAAGTGTTGGTGGATCAATTGGCAGTGCATCAAGTGGCGTGTTTACTTCCAATGCACATAAAGTATCTGCAACAGTTGCTTTTGAAAAACCTGCAATTATCACAATATCGCCAGAACTTGCCTCATTTAATGGAACACGGTTAACCCCCTGCAATGACACAATTTTTGTAATGCGACATTGTTCAATTAATTTTCCGTCTTTACTTAATGCCTTAACTGCTTGACCAACACGTACAGTTCCAGTTTCAATTTTACCGGTTAAAATACGTCCCAAATAATTATCAGACTCTAAAGTAGTTGCCAACATTGAAAATGGTTTGTCAATGTTAATTTTAGGGCCCGGAATATGTGATATAATTGTTTCAAACAAAGGTGTTAAATCTTTTCGCTCATCATGTTCTAAATCTTTAACCGCCCATCCATCACGGCCAACCGAAAATAATGTTGGAAAATCCAATTGAGTGTTTGTTGCCCCAAGTTTATCAAATAAATCAAAAATTTCTGTATGTACTTCTTCTGGCCTCGCATCTGTGCGATCAACTTTATTAATCAAAACGATTGGATTTAACCCTAATTTTAAAGCTTTTGATAAAACAAACTTTGTCTGTGGAAGTGGGCCTTCTGAAGAGTCAACCAATAATATTACCCCATCCACCATTGATAAAATTCGCTCTACTTCTCCACCAAAATCTGCATGCCCTGGGGTATCAATTATATTAATTTTATAATTATTCCAAATAATAGAGGCAGGTTTTGCAGATATTGTAATTCCCCTTTCTTTTTCCAAATCCCCACTGTCCATAACCCGATCAACAATTTTTTCATGTGCTGCAAATGTGCCAGATTGTCGAAGCATGGAATCAACAAGAGTCGTTTTTCCATGATCAACGTGTGCAATAATTGCAATATTTCTTATTTCCATTTTCTACCTTTAATAATCGTATTTTTAAAAAATTCTAGAGGGTTGATTCTAATCACATTCTAAATAAATGGCAATAAGTATATTACAAGTTTGATATGTAATTTTTGCAGAAAACCCTTGACAAACCCTGGGGGGGGGTAGAATGCAAAAAATTTTTTGATTATCAGGAGGGTGTTATGGATAGGTGTGTTTATGATAAATTATTCTATTTATTATTTTATTGTATATCTGTTTTTTTGTTATTGAATTTTACTAATCCTTCTTTGGCAGGAACTTCTAATGATGGTCGAGTTATTTCCGGTATTGCAGAGTGTAAAGTAGAAACAAGAGATGTTACAAATAACAGTTTAAATTACTGTGAAGTATGGGAATATATATTCGATGACAATACAATGATAAACTCATCAACTATTAAAGGAACTATTAATTGCAAAAAATGGGTAGTAGCAGATAAAAATACTTCCCAGGATCATATATATGACAATGTTGGTTGGACAAGTAAGTTTTCAGTATATCATAAGGATTATTCACACAGTACGTATACATGTAGGGACGGATCGGTAAAATCAACAAATAGCTGCAATGTAAAATATGTAGCACAGGTACAAAGTTGTACCTGTGGATTTTGTGCTGCAAGAATAACTAGCAAGAAGAATGGTTGGTGGGCATGTTATGGAACTAAAAGGAAAAGATATAACAACAGAGGTAGCGAATGTAGTGTTGCCTGGCATCTAGCTTTTGATAGTTATGGATGTGGTGATTGTAGTTATGACGGTGGAGAGAGACAATATTATTGTCTTAATTATGGCTATGATACTAGTTCAACTGAAACAAGATACTACAATGAATACTATACTTATCATATAACAACATGTTTCTCACCTACTTTAAAAACTGATGTTAAATTAGGAAAATTATATGATCCTAATCTAATTAGTAATTAGTTTTCTTTCAACATATCCTCTTTTTCCTCCAAGTTAACTGAGGATATGTTGACCTTTGTTATCAACATTTAATTAAATATAATTTATTTGACAAATAATATAATTTGTTCACAATATCACGCAAATAATATTATTTTTAGGAGGTTTGTAATGTTTACCAGATCCAAAAAATGTTCTGATTTAAAACGTTTGAACAAACGTGATTTGCGTAAATTGTGCAGAATGTATAAATTTATAAGTTATATGTTTATGCTGATTGCAAGATTATTGTTATTCGCTATGATACCGCTTTTTCATTTTATGAGCTACTTATGGGAATTGTCTGGCTTTGAATATGGCTGGCCTTGTGCTATTTTTATTATTTTAGCTGGATTTGTACCATGTGTATTATTGATAAATGAATTTGCATTCATTAGCAATCATTGCAAATGTTTATATACAAAATGTAAATCTCTATTACCGGATGATTGATTTTGTATAAAATAAAGATCCACATTCATGTGGATCTTTTTCTATAAACATAACTACTCTAACAATATGAATTGGCTTTTAAAGCTTGTACCTTTTAAAGCAGAAAAAAAGTCAATATCGGTACCAGTAAAAAAATTTTGGGACCCAAGCTTTTGCAGTTCATATAAAAATAAATTTAAATTTATTTTATCAATGTGCGCTGGCAATTCATCAATTACAATTATTGGATTCATATTAAATACTGACTTGACCATATTTGCATATGCAAGAATTACAGATAATAATGATAATTTTTGCTCTCCCGTTGAACACATAGCAACAGGTAAATTATTTTTGATATGGAAAACAGAAAACTCACTTCTATGAATTCCTGGAGAACAAGCAAAAACAGATTTTTCAAAATCACTACGATTATCAAACAACATGTCCTTAAATAAAATTTCAACTTCTAATGCTGATTTTCCATTTTGTAAAAAATCTTCAACCATTCCATCAACAGACAATAAAACACGTGGAAAATTTCTATTAGATGATACCAACATTTTATTAATCTCTGTTACAAATTCTAATCTTGATACGGCAATTGCAATACATAATTCAGACAATTTTTTTTCAATAGAGTCAAGCCATAGGACATCATGTTTTTGTGATTTTAACAATTTCGATCGCGCACGTAGTAAATTATTATATTCATTTAACATATCAAAATACATTCTATTAAACGAACCTATCAAACCATCAAAAAAACGCCTTCTATCAATTGATGAATCTGTGAAAATACGATCCATGAATGGAGTTAACCAAACAATACGCAAATAATCAAAAACATCTGATTTTACTTGTGCTTTTTTTCCATTTATAAAAAATTTTTTGCCAGATGATTCATTATCGTTTACTTCATATTCCACTATATCACATTTATCTTTGGTAACTTGTGGATTATTTTTTTTTGAATAAGTATATTCAACAGATAAATCATAATTGATTTCATCATTATTTATATTCAAATATACTTGCCACTTATTTAATGGATAAATATTGATATTACCCATATCAAACAGTTTTGCTTTACGAAACACTGGAGAAAATGTTGAAACAGAACCAAATTGACAAATTGCTTCGATTAAATTTGTCTTTCCAACACCATTTTTGCCATATATCACAATATTATCAGCAGAAATATCAAAAGAATATTCAGAATACGATCTGAAATTTTTTAACACGATCTGATTTATTTTTGATACAGTCATATTAAATTGAATAAGTACTTTTTAAACGATTACTTAATATAAAATTATCAATCGATATTGATAAACCAGTAGCATCATTAATTTCGATTATTACTCCACATAAAGAAACCTCACCATCTGCAACAGTTAAACGGATATTAGGATTACGATCAGTAAATAAATTAAGTGAACTTTTAACAGTCATACCAATTGATGAATCGTAATCACCACACATTCCTGCATCACTTTGATATGCAGTTCCTCCAGATAAAATACAAGTATCAGCAGTTGGGACATGTGTATGGGTCCCAATTACTGCAGAAACACGACCATCAATAAAATGAGCAAAAGCCATTTTTTCACTAGTTGCTTCCGCATGAATATCTATAAAAATTGCATTTACAATATCTTTTGCAGAATCAGACATCCCTTTCACAGGTAGACTATATTTCAATAAAACTTCATCAATCGCAGAAAAAGGAGAAGATACTTGTTTTGTCGTTCCATTATCAATAAAAACCTTTCCCATAATTCCCACAACAACAATACTTAATCCATTTTTTAAAAAATATTTGTTATATGACAAACCATGATTTTTATTCAATAAATTCATTGGTCGCAGTAAACGAGGTTCATTTTTAATATATGGGATAATACTTTTCTGATTCCAGATATGGTCACCGGGTGTTATTACGTCAACGCCAGAAGAAAACAGTTGATTACAAATATCAGGAGTTATTCCAAACCCATCATAAGAATTTTCTGCATTAACAATCACAAAATCCAAATTCAAATTTTCTCTGATGCTCGGCAATTTATTACAAACAACATCAACTGCTTTTCTACCAACAATATCGCCCAAAAATAAAATTTTCATATACATACCCTAATTCAATAAGTTACTATATAAAATTCTGTTGCCTCCACTATCTTTACCCTTTGCAACTGTATCAATTACGGATTGAATTAAACTTTCTGCGTTATTTTCCTTTCCAGGATAAGATGATATTGCCATGGTAAAAGGAATTATATTTAATTTACTTCCGAACATTCCTTTCTGTTGAAAGTGTGAAAAAATCTCATTTGCTTTTAATTCTATTTGTCTTTGACTTTTAATATCTGTTAATAGTATTAAAAATTTATCATCCTTTATACGAGCAATACAATCAGATTTAGAGATAAATTTATTTAATTCAATAGCAAACTTTTTAATTACTTTATCCCCTATAACATAACCATATTTTTCATTTAAATCGCGAAAATTATCTATATCAATTAAAAATAAAGACAACTTACTTGAATATTTTTCAGCCATAGAAATGGCATAATCTAAACGATAAATAAATGAAGTTAAATTTAACATCCCTGTAAGCGCATCTAAATTCGGATTAAAGGCAACACTACCAGGAATAGATGTTGTATCTGACAATATCTGACAAATACCAAAATAAAATTTATTTAAAGAGTCAGAATTAATCACACTTGCAAATTTAGCATCCATATTAATTAAACGACCAGCCACAGAACGACAAATAACAGAACCGTGCCAATATTGATCGCGCATTAGCTCTGTCAAAAAACTTTGCAATGCCGCATCGCTATCATCATACCCAGAAAATAAAAAACCTAAGTTTTTCCCAATCAAATATGAATCTGTGTAACCTGTTATTTGGCAAAAAACAGGACTGGCAAGTAACACACGCCCAAGAGAATCCAATACAAATATCGGCTCTGTTGACAACTCAAACAAACCAGATGCAAGTGATTGCAAATCATTAATTGAAAAACCTAATTTATTAATTGATGTAAAAGACTTTTGTACCAATTTAACCTCGTTAATCCTTTACTTTTTATTATAAAATACTTATGCTCCATTTTAATATAAATCACATTAAAAACAATAAGAAAAATGAATATTATCTTTATAGATTCTTCCTCTGATATCATGAAATTGGCGTATTACAATACCGAAACAGATGACTTTAATGAGATAATAAATAATAAAATAGACAGAACAAAAGATTATCTTGTAAACACATTAAAGCAACTATTATATACTTCAAATATAGAGTTATCTGATATTAATACTTTTGTCTGTATAACGGGGCCAGGATCATTTACAGGAATACGAATGTCTCTAGCATTTATTGAAGGTTTAATATCAGGTCTAAAATTAATTAATATTTCAATAAATGTTATACCTTTAACTTTATTTCAAGCATATTTTATATCACATATAAATAATATTTCTAATACCGGCAAATCAATTGTACAAATACCATCGAATAAAATTAATACAATGTTTATCCAAGAATTTGATAATCATACATATACATCATTATCCCCAGCAAAAGAAATTGAAATTAACAATTTAAAAACAAATGATATTATTATCAAGGGAAGCAGTGATTATTCTGTAAAATCGGTACTAAAATATATATCAAAAAATCTGATACATTTTATCACAAATCAAAATATCACACCATGTTATATCAGACCGCATTATGGAATACCAAAAGAGTACATTGTAAGTTATGACAATTCAAAAAATTTGAAAAAAATTATAATATCAAATGAAGAAAAACAAATTGGATTTATTGAATATCAAATAAGTGATAAAGTTGCTGAGATAGTAAATTTTCAAATAGAATTTGCTTATCGCGGAATTGGAGCAGGTAAGTTTTTGTTACAGAAATTTATATCATTCTTAAAAAGCCAAGCATTTAGCAAAGTTCTATTAGATGTAAGAAGCAAAAATATGATAGCACAAAATTTATATAAAAAATTTGGATTTGTGATTGATGGTGTCAGAAAAAACTACTATCCAAAAACAACAAGTCAAAACAGCGATGATGCCATATTAATGTCCCTTACTTTTTGAACTTTGATCCTGTTCATATAAGTAAATAGATCTTCTATCCCAATTTATATTATATTTAACTTCTCGAAGATTTGAACCAGATCCTGCAATAATAGAATTTGGATGATTAAATTTCCCTGTAACAATTGAACCAGCCCCAATAATACAACCTGATGGAATTTTTGTATTTTTTAATATAGTTGATCCATATCCAATCCAAACATGATCTCCAATTATGATACTTTTATTTTTAGGCCTATTAATTATATTATTATTTTTATCAAATATTACATGTGCATCGGAAGGCCATAAGTTAACCCCAGAAGACAACATACAATCTTTTCCAATAATAATAGATATATTAGATTCCCATTGAAACCACATATCTACATTCCAAAATGAAGTATACTCATCAATAAAAACATTTACTTTAGCTATAGAATGAATAGACAAAGACAGGGCATTAATTTTCTTTACTACAATACTACTATTATCTCCGATCATAAAATATGATTTATCCCAAATACAAGGTTCCCAAATTTCAAGGTAACCATTGCTACCTCTGAAGTCAATTGTAAGGCCAGGAATTGATTTTGGATTCCAGATTATTTGCCCATCTTCTTTTATAATTTTAATGCGATTTCCCCCCCATTAAAATTATACTTAATCTTTTGAATTTTCTTAAAAATTTTGAACATCAACTTACCTTTTTAAATTTAAATTAAAATACATTATAAATGAATGAAACCCAATCTTAATCTTTTTAAAAAGAAAAAGATAAAGTTTATATTGCTTTGAAATAATAAAATCCAGTACTGTTAAAAATACTAAACTAAATATAAAAATATTACGAATTAAATAATCTCCTGTTTTCGAATATAACGTACTTTTTTCTTTTGAAATTGGTAATTTAATATCAAGTGTTCCCATTTGAGAATAATCCAACATTTCAGCATTCATCTGTTTAACTACACTAACTTTATTATCATCAAGTTTCATAATAGACGCAGTACCTTTAATTAAACGGCCATATCTATCAATTACCGCAGTTGGACCATCATTTGCGACACGAACATATGTTTTTCCCTCTTCTACTGCCCGTAAAATTGATGAAATAAAATGATGATATGGATAACTCGTATTTCTAAACCAAACATCATCTGTTAAATTTAATATCCAATCAAAATTATTATCTTTAATCAAATTCTTGTCAGTAATATTCGATGAATATACTTCTTCGTAACATAAATTTCCAACAAAAGGAGGAATTTTTTTACTTAAGAGATTATACATAATGTTCCGTGTCGAACCCGGATACAAATCTGTAGACCCCGCAGTAATTTTACGTGGAAACAATGTTGATAAATAATTTGGAACATACTCTCCCAATGGGACCAAATGCACTTTTTTATATGATGTCAACATGTTTAATTTATTATCAAATAATCCAATCATATTATATTGTTTTGATGTCATCTTTTTACGTTCAAAAATATTCCCTGTAACATAATTTCCTATAAATCCAGTTATCAAATAACCATCCTTTGGAATAACACTTTTTAATCTACTAACAAGTCGTTCATACCTTATAGAATCAATAGAATCACTTGCCATATTATAAGGAACTGCAGCTTCTGAGAAAATTAACAAGTTAATATCTTTATTCAAATTTTGATTTGCAACATTTAATACAAGATTGAAATTTTTTTCATATTCTTCCAGATCATTTCTGTCAAGATGACGATCCTTCAACGGTTGTACCAAACGCAAATTTAAATTTGGAACATATCTATTCTTAACCATACGATAATTACCCCAAATAAATATCAACAATAAAATAATTGCAGACGATGCAACATAAATAAATCTATGTTTATATTTCAAAAAAATTGTAGTAATCGATGAAAAACACAAAACTGTCACAAAACTTAATCCATATATTCCAAATAAACTTAGAAATTGCAATATTGGTTTTACTTGAATCCAAATCGCACCAAGATATAAAAACGGAAAACCGGTTAATATATAAGATCTGGATCGAAGCCATTCACCAAATGCAAAAGCACATGCAAAACCTAAAAATCGAAGAGCATTATTTTTAATTTTTGCAACTGGAATAAATGCTATACTTGAAAATATAAATACAAAAAATGGAATAATAATTTGAAATATATCAGCATATCGATTAAAAGCATTTTCAACACCTGGAAGTCGCATAGGTCCAGTTAGCCATCCAGATCCAAGAAAAAAATAGGTATAAAAAAATAAAAATAATACAAAAATTAAATTAAATAAATTATTTCTATTCTTTTCAAAAAGAATATATAAGCCAACAATTGAAATTATAGCAATAAAAAATATATTAAAAGGAGGAGCAGATAAAACAAACAAAGATCCAAATGCTACAGATAAAATATTAAATAAAAAAATTCTTGTTTTTAAAAATTTAAAGTCCAATAAAAAATTTTTATTAATTTTTGGTGCAATTAGTTTTTTTTTCTTATCAAAAAAGTAAACAACAATTAAAGAAATCAATAAAAAAGAAATTGTAAAGTAATTACCAGTAATATTATAAAATGTTCTATGGATTTTATTTGGAATTTGAACATCAATTATTCCAGCTTCATCAGGCATAATTTTATCCATTTTCCCATCAAATAAAATTGTTTGGTAGTCATCCTTATTAACAATTACAACATTTCCGGTAACTAACTTTCCATATGGAGAAATTATTCCAGATATTCCACGGTTAATTACGCGTATATTTGGGAGCCCCTCCTCAATCGAACGCATTACTGCATATGCATAATTTTGAATTGCGGCAATATTATTTTTTCCAAACCATGAAATATTTGCAGCATTAACAATAGCCTCTGCATCTTTTTTTAAATCTAATTTAATTAATTGTCCGGCATGCCCATCTTCATTACAAAGCGAAAATGACAGTGCAGGCAACCCATTTAATTTAATTAATTTATCATCCTCTGAATTAGGAAAATTAAAACCAGATGATGATGTTAAAACTTTTGGTAGAAAAAATTTGAAAACACGAGGTATATATTCCCCAAAGGGGACCAATCTTTTTTTAAAATATTTTCCAGACACATCAAAATCCGAATTAATTGCAACAACAGAATTGAAAAACTGCTTACCAAAAACAGTATTATCAGTATTCCAAGAGTATTCTATTCTTGGCATTCCAGATATTAAATATCCATTTTTTGGAATAATATCGCCAATCGCATTTTGCATTACATATTTATCTTGATTTGATATATAACTTCTGAATGCTGTTTCATGCAAAAATACAGCCAAGACATCATTTATATTTTTTGTTTTGACAAGAGATTTTATATCTTCAGTATTACGATAAATAATCGACGGGATATAATCATAAATTGTATTAATTGATGGTTGAACAATTCTGATTTTTTTATTACTCGTGAAACTTTCATCTGCAAAATAAAGACGTGACATTCCCCAACAATACAACAAAACCACAAAAGAAAATAAAAACAAAGCCGGCAATAATAAACTTTTTAAACTCTTTCTTTCAGAAAACAACAAATAAGGAGATGTAAAAAATAAAACTGTTAAAAACGTTAAGCCGTACACCCCAAAAATACTGGCTGATTGTGATAATGTTAAATTATTGTACCACATTGTTCCAAGCATATTATAACCAAATCCAACAAAGACAAATGACCGAATCCATTCAGATATTGCAAATAAAGAAGCAAACGCAAAAAGCTTATTTATATTTTTTTTAAAAAGTGGCAAAAAGAAAAATGGAAGAGAATAAATGGTAGAAGCAAATAAGAAACCAATAACACCAACCGGCAGCATCAATTTTGCAACAAATTTATCACTGGATAAAAAAGGAGCCATTAACCAAAAACTTGATAATAAAAAGTATCCCAAAAATACAAAGATCATATAAAATACGACTGTTCGCTTACTTCCAATTTTATGAATTTTATGAAAGGTCAAAATTAATCCAGCCATGGAAAAAAAGTGCAAACCAATTGGAGGTAAACCACAAGCAACCATACACCCAAATAAAACCATACAAAAATAATCAAAATAAATCGTATGGGAAATTTTTTTTAAAAGATTCAACACCCTAATCATAAGGATTACCTATATTCAACTTTTTTAATGTTTCAATTTCTAAATTTTGCATTACTTCCGCATCACTATCGATTATATGATCATAACCAAGTAAATGCAAAATCCCATGAATAACAATATGTGTAAAATGCTCATTAAAAGATTTATTATTTACTGTAGCTTCACGAAGCAATGTGTCAAAACTGATAACTATATCACCCAAAATAACATCATCACCACTTTCAAAAGATAAGACATTTGTCGGTATATCTTTATTTCTGTATTGTTTATTCAAGGAATGGATCTCATCATCATTTGTTAACAAAAAACTAATTTCAATACCTTTTAAATCTAAAGCAATACAAACTTTATCAACAATACTTTTATAATCTATATTATTCCACTTATCATAATTAACACAGAACAATAATTTATTTTTCATCTTTTATTAATTTTCCATTCAATGTAAACGCATCTGCTTTTGTAATTTCAACACTCTTAATTTTACCAATGCAACTAGAATCCAAATCACACAAAACTGTCTGCAAATATTCGGTCTTACCAAACATCAAATTACTATTACTTTTTGCAATAGACTCGAATAAAACTGGCACAATCCGTCCAACCAAAGATTGATTAAATTTTAATTGTTTCGATTGCAATAAAGATTGTAATTTTATTAATCTATTTGTGGCAACGTCATTTGAAACCTGACCATCCATTTTTGCGGCAAACGTTCCAGGGCGCTTAGAATACTTAAAAGAAAATGAATTAATAAATTCAACACGCTCAACAATTTCCAATGTTTTATTAAAATCCTCATCTGTCTCATTTGGGAAACCCACAATAAAATCAGATGAAAACTTTGCATAAGGAATTTTATTCAATACTCTATCAATCATCTGTAAATATTCTTCCGCTGTATATCTGCGATTCATCTTCTTTAAAATTGCATTAGATCCAGATTGAATCGGTACAAAAAATAATGGCATTATCTTATTTGACCTAACATGAACATCTATTAATTTATCGCTAATTTCTGTTGGGTAAGATGTTATATAACGAATCCTTTTAATAAAATTCAACTTATCAACTTCATCAAGCAAATCTGATAATTGTTTTTGTGTTCCCGAAAAGTCTAATCCATTATACGCAGAAACATTTTGACCAAGCAATGTAAGTTCAACTGTTTTACCATTATTAAGCGATTTTATTTCTTTTATAATTGAATCAACACTACGCGATACCTCACGCCCGCGAGTATTTGGAACGACACAATACGTACAAAATTTATCACATCCCTCTTGAATAGCAACAAAAGAGGAAAAGTCAGTTGCAGCAGGGGCAATATCAACAAGATAATCAAATTTTTTTGTACCATTTAATTCAATATTAACAATTTTCTTTTCAGGATTATTAGTTAATTCGTTGATTATCTCTGGAATCAAATAATATTCAGATGCTGATAAAACTGCATCAACATACGGAATACGTTTCAATATATTTTCACCCTCTGCTTTTGCAACACACCCAACAATTATAAAAATTGGGCGATAATCGATACGAGTTTTTCCAAAATGCTTATACTTTTTTGAAAGAGAATTTTTAATTCTTCCCAGTTCTGAAAAAATCTTTTCTGATGCTTTTTCCCGAATATAACAAGTATTTAAAATAATAACATCAGAATCGATAACCTTATCAGAAAACACATAACCAGAATTAATTAATAAATCAAAAATACGACCACTATCATAAACATTCATTTGACAGCCAAAAGTCTTTATATGGAACTTTCTGTTTTCGATCATAAATTTTATTCTTTCATTTTTTTATTTAAAATTTCGGTAATTATTCCTGGGTTCCCTTTACCTTTCATTTCTCTCATTGTCTGCCCCACAAACCATCCAATTAATTTATCTTTACCACTTTTTAACTCATCCCAATTACTTTTATTATTCCCAATAACTTTAATAACAGCATTTTCTATTGTGGACATATCAGAAACTTGCAACCAACCTTTCAAATTAATTATATCAATTATTGTTTTACTTCTGACGCTATCATCTTCCGCCAATAACTTAAATAAATCTTTTGCAATTTTACCCGAAATAACATTATCAATTAACAAATCAGAAACATCAGCAACTTGATATGCAGTTATAAAACTATTTTCTATTGATAATTGATTTTTATTTAACCATGCAAATAACTCAGTCATCATCAGATTACAAATCATCTTCCCATTTTTATGTTTACTAAAATTAACTGCATCTTCAAAATAATCTGCGATTGCTTTTTCATCAGTAATTACTTTTGCATCATATGGCATAATTGAATAATCATTAATCAATCTTTCAATTTTTACATCAGGCAATTCAGGCATTTCATTTTTAACAGAGTTCAAAAACTCATCACTTAAGATAACTGGTAACAAATCAGGATCAGGAAAATACCTATAATCATTTGCATTTTCTTTTGTTCTCATTGACCTTGTTTCTCCCGTAGACGGATTAAATAAACGTGTTTCTTGTACAACTTCTTCCCCATTTTCAAGGATTTTAATTTGTCTGTTAATTTCAAATTCAACTGCAAGACCAGCAAATTTAACACTGTTCACATTTTTAACTTCAGCTCGGATTCCAAATTCTTTTTGACCAACAGGTCGGACCGAAACATTAACATCACAACGCATAGAACCCTCATCCATATTACCATCACACGTTCCTAAATAACGAACAATTTGACGTAATTTCCTTAAATAATTCATAACTTCGGTTGGTGATGACATATCAGGCTCCGATACAATTTCCATCAATCCTACACCCGCTCTGTTCAAATCAATATACGTTTTACTTGGATGCAAATCATGAATGGATTTTCCTGCATCTTGTTCGACATGTAACCGATTAATACGGATCCTTTTTTTGGACCCTTGATCATCCAAAATATCTATATAACCATTTTGAACAATCGGATAAAAATTTTGAGTAATTTGGTATCCACTCGGCAAATCTGCATAAAAATAACTCTTACGATCAAAAACAGATCTTTTATTAATTGTTGCATTCAAACCATAACCTGTTTTGACAGCTTGTCGCAAACATTCAACATTAACAACAGGCAACATTCCAGGCATCCCAGCATCAAAAAAAGAAACATGTTTATTTGGATCCGCCCCAAATTCTGCAGAAGAAGATGAAAACAACTTACTTTTTGAAATTATTTGGCAATGAACCTCTAAACCAATTACAGCTTCCCAATCCTTTACATTTCCTTTAACAACATATGACATAACAAAATCCTATCAGATACTTCACTAAAAAAATTTACTTGGACGATTATCGAAATTAATAATATTTTCCATAATTTTGGCAACTTTTAAAATTGTTTCTTCATCATACATCTTTCCGATTAACTGTAATCCCAAAGGCAATTTAGTTCTTTCATCAATACCCGCCGGAATATTAATTGCAGGAACACCAGCCAAATTACATCCAACAGTAAAAACATCATTCATATACATTTCAATCGGCGTTAAAACATCACTCATTCCAAATGCTCCGCCCGTTGTCGTAGGAGTTAACAGAACATCAACTTTCTTAAATGCATCAATAAATTCATTTTGTATAATACGACGAACTTTTGCAGCACGCATAAAATAAGCATCATAAAAACCCGATGATAAAACCGCAGTTCCAATCATTAACCGCCTTTTAACTTCATCACCGAAGCCCTCGCTTCTTGTTTTGAAATACATATCATCCAAAGATTCAAATTCTCCATCCGCACGAAAACCATACCTAATACCATCATATCGTGATAAATTTGAAGATGCCTCAGCAGGGGCAAGAATATAATAAACCGGAAGCGCGTATTTCGTTGATGGGAGCGTTACATCAATAACTTCGGCACCTAAACTTTCCATATCATCAATTCGTTTTTGCATTAATCCCATCAATTCTGGTGATAAATTTTCAAAATATTCCTTTGGAAGTCCTACTCGTAAACCTGTTAAATCATCTTTAACATTGTCAATTGATATAACCCAATCCGGGACTTTCGAATTATAGGATGTCGAATCTTTTTCATCATATCCAGATACAACTTGCAACATAACAGTTACATCATAAACACTACGCGCCATAACAGATGGTGTATCAAGTGATGATGCAAAAGCAATACAACCATATCTTGAAACCCGACCATATGGAGGCTTAATTCCAACAATTCCACAAAATGATGCAGGTTGACGCACCGATCCACCGGTATCAGATGCAGTTGCCATCAAAGATAATCCAGCCGCAACAGATGCAGCAGATCCACCGGATGATCCACCAGGAACCAAAGGCATATCTGGACGTGTCACATCATGATATGGATTAATTACGGGACCAAAAAAACTGGTTTTATTTGATCCACCCATCGCAAACTCATCCATTGAAGTTTTACCAATCAACGAACTACCTGCTTTGGCCAATTTACCGGATACAGTTGACTCGTATTGGGGAATAAAATTATTTAATATTTTAGAAGAGGCAGTTGTTAAAATTCCTTTTGTACAAAATAAATCTTTCATTGCTAAAACTGCACCATCCAAAGGAAGCAATTTTTCACCTTTTAAAACGCGTTCATCTGTGTTTTTTGCATCAGAAATCGCACGATCAAAAGTTTCTGTTATAAAACAATTTAATTTTTTAGACTCTGCTTTTTGAATCCTGGATATATAAGAATTAACAACTTCGACAGCAGTAAAATCTTTTTTGACCAAACCATTTTGAATTTGCTTTAATCCAAAATCAACTAAATCAATATTATTATCTTTCATATCAAAACCCATTTAAATTATTCTATAACTTTAGGAACTGTGAAAAATGTACGTCTTTGTGTATCAGTTTGATCTGGATCAGGTGCATTCATCAAAACACTTTCACGATCACTTTGTACGCAAACGACATCTTCCCGCATAGGACAATTGCATCCAGAAACATTCAATAAAGGTTCAACATCGGATACATCAACAAACTTTAAAGAATTTACCCAATCCATGATCACGCTTAAATCATTTTTAAATTTAATCTTGTCAGAATTTGTTAAACGTAATCGCGCAAGATTTGCAATATCAACAATATTTTTATCGGAAAATTCCATATAAATAGCCTTTACTTTTATAAAAAAATTAATTAATTTTACAAGCTTGAAAGTTAGCAGATATGATAATAGATTGCAACAAATTAAAAGAATTCGTATTACAGAAATCTTGTAAAATTGTAATGGCTTTAGACTGGGGACAAGTTTACACAGGAATTGCCATCACAGATGACACAATGAAAATTATTGTACCTTGTAAACCAATAAAAATGGTTGAGATAAAAAATAAAATAAATTTTTGGGCAAAATTAATAAAAGATTATTCAGCAATTATAATCGGAATTCCAAAACACAAAGAAGACATACCAAACAAAACTGCAGAAAAAATTGAACTATTTGTAAAAGAATTGGATATGGAACTAATAAATTTTGGATTTATGGGAAATAAAGAAATACCAATTGCGTTTATTGACGAATCAAACACCTCAAAACAGGCTGAAGAATTTCAACACGATATAGATAATCGAGGAGGATATCAAAAAAGAAAACAGAAAAGGGAGAACCTAAACTCCCTTTCCGCAACTTTAATCTTAAGAAAATTCTTAGATAATTATCTATATATAAATTGAAATTTTTTTATAAAATAATTAT
Organism: uncultured Alphaproteobacteria bacterium; assembly: GCA_963541805.1. Classification (GTDB taxonomy): domain Bacteria; phylum Pseudomonadota; class Alphaproteobacteria; order Rs-D84; family CASDRH01; genus CAUTVF01. The sequence goes on along the minus strand of CAUTVF010000013.1, from coordinate 2,056 downwards.
GAATTTTTCATTCATAACTTTATCTAAATCTAGCTATACTTATCTTTAAATCTCTTAAAGCAGAAGCTTCTGAGTACTTACTAGCTCCAGAACACTGAGACTCACCAACCGTCTCAACTGTAGTAGGATCATAATCACTTAATTTATCGTAATGACATTCAACTCTTCCAGAACAATCGCTAACCAGTGTATTACAATAATTGATAAGATAAAAGCTAGATTTATTAGAAGTAACAAAACCAGGAACCCTTGCAGTTTTCTTACAACAAACCCACTTATCAGATTTTCTGTAAAAATCTAAACATTCAGCCTGCGTTTCGAAATAATTCTTCTCCCTGAATAATTTAAGCTTAGCATTTCTCTTATCTTCTTCAGTTGAATTGTATGGTAATTTCAAAACATCATCATAATGAATACAATTTCCATCTTTATCATAACCCCAATAATCAATTGAATATTCTACAAAACTATTAATTTTATTTAAACATTCCTCCTTAGATTTAAAAGTATTTTTACAATTTACACCTGCTCCTGTTTTTCCATTAATACACTCAACACAGCTACCATTAATAACATCCCAACCTATGTCAACCTCTTTTCCCCCTTCACCAGGGCCACCAGAATTCTTCCACAAACAACCTTTTTCTTGATCGTAACCCTGATAAGCAGAGAAATCCTTTTTATTTATTTTAGCAGCCTGTTTACAACACTCTTCAGAACTACCAGGTCCATATATGGATACCTTACCAGGATCTTTAAGAATATGAGTTAAATTACCAAGACCATTTGATATATAACTATTATATGTTGTTTTTCTACAGTTAGAATAAGCATCCAAGCCTTGTTTTCCACATTGAGGATTTCTACCATCCCCATTATAAGATGAACTGTAACATTCTTTACAACCAGCCCCACTACAAGGTTTATCAACATCTTTTATAGGACCTGTTATATTACCCTCACCTGGTTGAATCTTTCCATTATCCGTATTACCACCTAAATCTATATCTCCATTACTTGATTTAAAATACTGCCTACCATTAAGACCGGTTACAGTATACTTATTAATACCTTTGTTATATCCTGAATATGTATTACTTGATAATTGGTTTTGAACATATTCAGTATTAACCATATTCTCTACATTATCCTCTTGTGCAAATCTAAGAGATCTCAATTCTCTTGCGGTATCTTGAGATCGTCTGTTTGCTACATACGCAGTAACTCCCCCACCAACCATCATACCGACACCAGATCCAATTAAAGCACCCTTTAAGCGATCATCATTCTTAACACCTATCGCTGCACCAACAGTCATTGCCAATCCTGCAGCGGCTACTACGCCACCACCAACAGTTACATAGTCTTGAACTTTCTTTTGTTTTTCTTTTTTATTGATTTGATCATGATAATACTTTCCAGCCTCAGATCCAGTCATTCCATTACCAGCATTCGTGAATTTATACGCCTTATTATCCCAACTCAACCCACTTTGTAAAGCCCGCTTGCATCGTGCAAGAGCTTCCTCATTCCCTAAAAAACATGTATGATTTAAATCATCTTTATTATACTTATCCGATTTAATACAAACTCCCTGTGAGGATATACAAAACGCAATCGGCTGAGCATAAATTATTTTCACAAATTGAATCTGTATCAGTAAAGCAATAGTAATAATACGTACAGTTATGTAATTGAATCTAACGTTAAAAATCATAGTCTCCCCATGCTATGGCACGTAGTATAACAAAAATACACCAGACATACAATAATTTTTATAGTGTTATTTAGTATTAATACAGTGAAAACCATTATCCAGACAGCTATAAAAAAAATAGACCAACCATAATATAAATTTTTTCTTTTTTATTGACAAAATAAATTTTTAGTTTAAATTATTATACATAAAGATATTTTTCGGAGAATATGGTGAGTTTCAAAGAAGAATTTCTGATTATAAGGAGGTTCTTATGAACTTTAAGAGAAATCGTATTTTGGTAGTTTTCTTTACTGTCGCTTTGGTGGCTTTTGGATCCGGCGAGGTATTTGCCCAAGC
>CAUTVF010000012.1:0-19706 GCA_963541805.1 uncultured Alphaproteobacteria bacterium | reverse complement strand
GCATAAAGAAATTATACATACCTTGTTGTTCAATCAAATTTCCATTATTATCAACTAAAATCAAAGCAACATAATTTTTTCCGGCAATTTGTGCATCTATTTGTTCCTTTAACTTATCTGCTTTCATATTATCATGGTATGGAAATCCTTTTATTTTACCATAAACATAAAAAACTTTATTATTAGAATAATTTTTATCTTGGTCTTTCTCTCTTATATATATTGGATTTTCTATTACATACCCATCATTACTTGATACAGTAATATAATTTACATACCTATCTTTTGACAAAATTACTCTACTTTTATTTTTAATAAAATAATCTGGTTTTGCCTCGCTTTCTATACAGTTTTTACCAATACAACCCTTTTTAAAGCTAACTGGGATATATGTTCCGTAATATGATTTAATATTATCTATATCTTTGCTTTTAACTGTATCAAACAAACCTCCAAACGAATATAAATTACCAGATACAGAAAACAAACTAAACATAAATACAAATAAAACTTTTGCGTAAACCACAATATTCTCCTATTTTAAACAAAACTGCGCGCAGTTTATCACACAATTAAATAAATTTATAGTTTTTTGTATTAAGCATGATTAAATAATCATATTTTTTAAAATTTATTTGAAAGAATATTATTTTTAACTTAGCATATACGGGTATTATGTGCCGGTTTAGCTTAGTTGGTAAAGCATTCCATTCGTAATGGAGAGACCATTGGTTCGAATCCGATAACCGGCACCATTTTACTTGACTATTTAATCTGGATTTTTCTGTTTTATTCTTAAAAATGCTTTGCATAATTTGTCAATGCTTATATAATCGGAACTTATGTTAATAAATAAAGGATCGTGTTAACATGGTTGGAAATTCAGCAAAAAATTTTACAGAAAACATAACTTCAGTCCAGTTATCTGATGCGTTGTCGACGCGATATTTATCTTATGCAATGTCAACGATCATGTCACGATCATTACCTGATGTACGCGATGGATTAAAACCAGTTCACCGCAGATTATTATTTGCAATGCGTGAGTTAAAATTAGATCCTAAATCTGGATACAAAAAATCTGCACGTGTTGTTGGTGACGTTATTGGTAAATATCATCCACATGGGGACGCATCAGTATATGATGCTATGGTTCGTTTATCTCAAAGTTTTGCTGTTCGTTACCCTCTGGTCGAAGGACAGGGAAACTTTGGAAATATTGATGGTGACAGCGCTGCTGCGATGCGTTATACCGAAGCACGTTTAACAGATGTTGCAATTTGCTTAATGGAGGGCCTAGAATCTGATGCTGTAGATTTAGCTCCAAATTATGATGGAAGTGAAAATGAACCTGTATTAATGCCGGCTTTGTTCCCAAATTTATTATGTAATGGAGCTATGGGGATTGCAGTTGGAATGGCAACAAATATTCCCCCACATAATTTAATTGAAGTCTGTGATGCAATACTAGCATTAATTCAAAATCCAAACATTGTTACATCGGAAATTATGCAATACATAAAAGGGCCAGATTTTCCAACCGGTGGAGTACTGTGTGAAAGCAAGCAAACAATAATTAATACATACGAAAAAGGACGTGGAAGTTTAACAATACGAGCAAAATGGAAAGTTGAAGAATTACAATATGGTAATTATCAAATTGTTATAACAGATATTCCATACCAGGTACAAAAATCAAAATTAATTGAAAGAATTGCAGATTTATTATCATCAGGAAAATTGCCACTGATTGGAGATATAAGGGATGAAACAACTGATAAAATTAGAATTATAATTGAACCAAAATCCCGAATAGTAGCAGCAGATAAAATAATGGCATCTTTGTTTGCATCAACCGATCTGGAAGTTAAATTCTCAATGAACATGAATGTTCTCGATAGGTTTGGTGTTCCACGTGTGTTAAGCATAAAAGAGGTATTACAATCATATATAGAGCACAGAAAAACAGTAATAAAACGCCAAGCTCAATTTAGAATTAATAAAATTGATCACAGACTGGAAATACTTGGTGGATATTTGATTGCTTATTTGAATTTAGACAGAGTCATTGAAATTATTAGAAATCATGACGAACCAAAAGAATTATTAATTTCAGAGTTTAGTTTAACAGAAATACAAGTTGATGCAATTTTGAATATGCGATTAAAATCTTTGCGTAAGTTAGAAGAAATAGAGATAAGGAGTGAAGATAAAAATCTAAGAAAAGAGAAATCATCATTACTTAAAATGATATCTACGAATGAAAATTTAATTAAAAAAATAGCTGATGATACAGAAAATTTAAAATCCCGTTTCCCTGAAAATTATTTCGGAGGAATTGGAAAACGATTAACCAAAATTGATACAAAAACACAAGTTACAAAATATGATGAAAGTGATTTTGTTATAAAAGAAAATGTAACTGTTATTTTATCCGAGAAAGGATGGATAAAAGTTATGAAAGGACACATTGAAAAGGATGCAATTACAGGATTTAAAGAAAATGATTGTTTAAAAAGCAGGTTACATTGTCAAAATACAGATAAATTAATTGTAATTGCAGATAATGGTAGATGTTTTAATAAAAATATTTCTGATTTGCCCAGTGGTCGTGGATATGGAGAGCCAATTGCATTATTACTTGAATTGGGAAACGCAAAAATCATAGATATTGTATCTTATAATGATGGTATGAAAAATAATTATGCTGTAATCGCAAGTAAGAAAGGATTCGGATTTAAATTTAAAATGGATAACCTTATAACATCCACAAAAAATGGTAAGACGTTAATGAATTTATCTGATGGAGATGCAGTTGTTAAAATGTGTATTGCAAGTCAAAATGAAGATATGATTGCGATAACTAGTAATCTAAAAATGATGTTAATATTCAGTATGTCAGAAATTCCAGAAATGACAAAAGGAAAAGGTGTAATTTTACAAAAATACACTGAGACTAAGGCATATTTAAAAGATTTTACATTATTTGATAAATCAACTGGATTAAACTTTATAAAAAATGGAAAAACGATCAACAAACCAACAACTGAAATAAAGACACTAATTTCAAGACGCGCAAACGTGGGAAAAATACCATTCGATGAATTTCCAAAAAGCGGAATGTTTGCATAAATTCTATAAAACTTGCCACGAAAATTAGAATAAATCTATTTTATTTCAAATGTTTTTAAAGAATCTTTTATTAGATCTGACAGATTAATTGATATATCAGGGTTGTTTTTTATTTTATCTGCAATTATTTGCGATACTGCACTTATTGCCTCCATTTTTTTGTATCCTAAATTAACAAGAGCAGTAACAGCATCAATTTTAATTGCAGATATTTTGTTATTCTTATTACCGTCCGATTTAGAATAATCTGTATCATTACCATTCTTAATTTGCATATTTTTCGGCAAACTATTAATTTTACTCTTCAATTCAGATACAATCCGACTTGCCATTTTAGGCCCAACTCCATTCGCTGTCGAAATCAAATCCTTATCATCAAATGATATTGCATTATACAGTTGATCTGTTGACAAAGAAGACAGTATTGACAAAGCAACTTTTGCACCAACCCCTTGGACAGTACACAATAAATTAAACCAAATTTTTTCAATAAAATTTACAAAACCAAATAAACGTATTGAATCTTCGCGCACTTGAGTTTCAACATATATTGTAATCTGTTCGCCAGATTGTAATATCGATATAGTGTTTGTCGTAGAAAAAATATTATACCCTACCCCACCTGATGTCATTAATGTAAAATAACCATCTCCTATATCATCAATAATTCCATATATTTTTGATATCATTTTCTTTTATTACCGTTTTTACTTGTTTTTATGTAACAGTACCATTTAATATAAAGAGCATATTATAAAAATTCAATCAAGATAAAAAGAGTAGCAAAATGTCAGGACATTCAAAATGGGCAAATATTCAGCATAAAAAAGGTAAACAAGATAAAATTCGTGGTAATTTATTTACGAAGATTGCAAGAGAAATATCGATATCTGCAAAGCTGGGAGATCCGAATCCTGACTATAATCCACGTCTACGTTTGGCAATTTCACTTGCAAAGAAAAATTCAATGCCAAATGATAATATTAAAAGGGCTATTGAAAAAGGATCCTCTGGAAATGGTGGACAACTTGAAGAAATAAGATATGAGGGTTTTGCCCCTCATTCTGTTGCAGTTATTGTTGAATGCTTAACAGATAATCGCAATAGAAGTGCAAGTGATGTCAGAACAATTTTTGGAAAAAACGGAGGAATGATTGGATCTGAAAATTCAGTATTATTTAACTTTAACCGTGTTGGGTTAATTATGTTTCCAAAATCAGTTGCAACGGATGATATTATGATGGATGTCGCAATTGAAGCAGGAGCAGATGATATTGAATCAGATGATGATTTTCACAGTATTATTACTGGTACTGATAAATTACATCTTGTCGGAAAAGAGTTGATTGCAAAATTTGGAGATCCTGAAAGAATGGAATTAACATTCAATCCTATAAATTCTATTAAATTGGATAAAGATGCGTCTAGCACTGTTGAAACATTTATAGAAAAATTGGAAGATTTAGATGATGTACAAAAAGTGTATACTAATGCAGAATTTTCTGATGAATAGTTTAATATGTATGAAATACTTAGTTGCATTCATCTTTATCTTTTCACTTGTTTTTTATCCCGCAATGGGAACTTTTGCAACAGAAAAAGAAGCACCAAAATCAAATCTCGAACAAGAGAACTTTAAAAAATGGGTTATTGAATTTAAAAAAATTGCTCTCAAAGATGGTAAGATATCAGAGCAAACTTTTGACAAAGCTTTTGAAAATATTAAATATAATCCAAAAGTAATTCACAAAGATAAAAATCAACCAGAATTTATGGAAACCTTTTGGACGTATTACAAGAAAAGACTTACAAAACAACGCATAATGCAAGGAATTAATGAATATAAAAAATATACAAAATTACTATCAGAAATTGAAAAAAAATATGGTGTCCCAGGGCAATATATTATTGCATTTTGGGGATTGGAAACAAGTTATGGACACTATTTTGGTAATTGGAATGTAATCAAATCATTGGCACTACTGGCATATGATGGGCGTAGAAAACATATGTTTGAACGTGAATTAATTACTGCTTTACAAATTTTAGAAAATAATAAAATTGATATCAAAAAAATGGTTGGATCCTGGAGTGGCGCAATGGGAAATTTTCAATTTATGCCATCAACATATCAAAGATATGCAATCGATGGGGATGGAGATGAGATTGTCGATATGTGGGGAAGCATTCCTGATGCTTTCAATTCTGCAGCTAATTATTTAAGTAAAGTTGGATGGAAGCGTGATTTACCTTGGGGAGAAGAGGTTATGATTCCTGATGACTTTGACTGGATGTTAATTGGGGACTATAATATAAAAAAATCAAAATCGGATTGGCAAAAGTTGGGAATTAAAAAGGCTTTTGGCGAACCTTTGGATAATTTAGCACAATCTGGATATTTATTAGCCCCTCAAGGGAAAAGCGGACCTGTATTTTTGCTATATGATAATTTTGATATTATCATGAAGTGGAATTTATCATACAATTATGCAATCCTGGTTGGAATGCTTGCAGATTCGATTAAAGATCCAAATACAAAAATTTATGCATTAGAAGTAAATGAAGAGTTATTGCGTCAAAAAATTGCAGAAATTCAGAAAGAACTCTATGATATGAAAATATATGAATATAAAGATTTTCGCGGAGTACTAAATAATAAAACTAGAATGGCAATACGAAGATATCAAAAAGAATATGGACTGACTCCGGACGGATACCCATCAACTGAAACATATTTACATATACTCGATAAGGGCACTATTAAATAATCTATCTAAATATTTTTTTGCAAATGCTTCTAGTTTGTTATTAATAACAGCATTACTAATCCTTGCTTTCATTTCAGGTATTGGAACCAATTTCTTTTCCAAATTTTTATCAATTTTTTTATCACATATAATATATAAATAATAATTATTATCGATATTTTTCAATGGTTCTGATACTATCCCAATTGGTAAATCTTTTATGTGCTCTCCAACAACTTTTGTTGTCTCATGTAGTTTAATAAAGCCCAAACTGCCAGATCCAGGAAGACCATTTTTAATTTCGTTATTAAAAGCTTTACAATCTTTATTATGTTTAATTTTATTATAAATATCTTCTGCATTTTGCTTTGTTCTTAAAATTATCTGCGATATACTCAAATCATTCACTACAAAATTTACATAATCTGTATACCTTTTAACCTCATCATCTATTTCTTTATCCATATTTGTTAATTGAGATGAAAAAAACATCCCAGAAAACCTTGCCCAAACTATATCTGCAAAAAACAACTGATAACATATATTAACTTTATTATGTATCCATATATCTTTTTGGCATCCAACTTCTGATAAAATATTTTCTAATTGTTTTGCTTCCATCCCAAATTTGGATGCAGTGATCATTATACCCTGTTTAATATCAGTATCTGTTGCATCAATTCCATATCGTCTTGCCTCAGCAATTTTTAATTTTTCTTTAATTAAATCATCTATTATATTTTTGCGAATATTTCCAGAATTATATCGTGCAGTATAAGCTTTATTTGTTTCATGACTATTATTTAAAATCTGTTTTATAATGTTAGAGCGGATTGCAATATCATAATTTGTAATAATATCTCCATTCACAGAAACTACAGACTGAACAACTTTTTCTTCCGTAGGAAAACCATAAACATCCAAATTGAAAAACAAAAAAAACAAATTTATAAACACATTAAATTTAGTTTTAGTCATACCGGATCCAAAAATGTTAAAAATTATCTTGTTTCATCTCTTTTGTTAGAATTAAATGAATGCTTTGTTTCAAATGATCCTAAGTTTTTAAAAGCAAAAGTAAAAAATATACTTTTATCACCCCTATAGTCCCTATCGTATGAATACTTTCTCTCCATTTCAACAGAAAAAGAAAAACAATCATTTTGATATTGCGCACCCACACCATAGCTGATTATATTATTTGTATTAAAACTATATCTATTATTAAAATATCCCGCCCACTTTTCGGTAAATTTAGTCGAGACTTTATAATATAATTCTTCATAATTTATTGATGCCGGTGTATGAGTATCTTTTAAAAACAAATAATCAACATATAAATTAAATCTATACATATCTGTTGAGAAAAGAAATTCACTTTTATTAATTTGAGATGTTTCATTATCTATTCTAGTATGATACGACAGTTTAAATAGTCTATGTGAATATGTAATCCTCCCAACGACATCTGAAAAACCGGAATCAGATAACAAACCACTATATTTTGAGTACTCTTTATTTTTGTACGAGCTATATGATTGTCCTATCATAAGGGATACGTTATTCTCATAATAATATGTTCCCCATTTAACCGCGTAGTTAATACGATTTCCTGTTTCAATTAAATCATATCCAGGATTTCTATTCATAGAAAATAAATTATTATCACTTAATTCCGTATCTAAAGAATCTAAGTTTTCAATTTTCCAATTAGTTTTTCTACGTGGAGAGGTTACAAATTGAACAATAGGCTCTATTGTTTCCATTCCAAACAGACCATCCTTATAAAAAGGATAACTTGCCATAATACTGGCCGAAACATGTGAACGTTTAACTGCATTATCTGTTAAATAAGAATACATACCACTATTTGGATTATATATAAATGCATCTTTAGCTATATAATAATCTTGTCTTGCAAATAAGGCTGTTTCCAGTAAAACTCCATTCATTAAAATGTTATTATGTTGTCTTAAAACCGAACTGGTTATGCGAGTATTGCGATAATTTTTATAATTATTTATTTCATGTTTTTTGGCTGTAGTTGTATTAAAATTAATTGCCCAAAAACCACCAAATTCATCCCCATCTGTTTGGCCATAATAATTTAAATTTGGGTATATACTTACTACATCATTTGTTGGAAAATTATATGATCCTACACTACGTAAATCTTGATATGACACTCCTCCAATACTTAAACGACTACGCTCTAAAAAACCCTCTACATATACATCTGATTTTAAATATGCTACATTTGAAAAATTATATTGTCTCAAATAAGTATCTTTAGACACCCTATTTATGTTCAATCTTCCTTTGAATATTCTTGATAAAATAAAATTGCTTTTAAGATCCGCATACCATAATTTATTTGATTTATTATTACTTAAGTTAGAATGCAAATCATAGTCAAAATCAAAATATTTAAAATTATGTTTATATTTCACTAATACTAAATTTTTATTTTTAGCATTAAACATTGGAGAAATAGTCAAAAAAGAATAAGGATCAGTGTATATATACACTGGAAGAGTAACAGATGCCCCTGTCGCAGTAGATGTTCCAATTTTTGGGAATAATAGTCCAGAACTATGTTTAATTGTTGGATCAGGATGAATTAAATATGGAATATATAAAACAGGAACACCCCACATATACACTAATGCATGTTTATAAGATATCGTTTTACTTTCTGTATTTTGATTAATTTTATATGAGTAAATTTCCCAAGTCGGTGTTTTTTCCAACTCCTCATTTTTTAAAAGATTACTATCCAAAGATAACATTGTGTTAACTACATCATTGAAGTGTTCACATTTACTGAAAGTATCATTAAGTTTCAAATATATTGGGCATGCTGTATACGTAGTATTTTTCAATGTATGAATGTTATCGTATTCGCGAACCATACTTTCAGATTTAATAACGGATCCATCTGATAATTTTATTTTTGTCTCTCCAGCTTGAATTTGTTTAAAGTCAGCTGTCATAACAATATCTTTTGTAGATATTATATTACCATCTTTGTTTAAAATAATATCTCCAGATACCATTATAAGATTTTCTGGAACATTATATATCATATTATCTGTATAAAAATATGATTTATTATCTGGAGATATTGATTTAACTCCTCCAACCGTTGTTGCAAGCCCAGTATTTGCATCATACAATATCTCATCTGTCTCAAATACAGCGCTATCTATTTTATTTCCAATTGTAATAGATTTACGATCATTATCAAATTTAGGTTTTGAAAATTGAGCAAAAAGAGACTGTGCATAAATAATTGATAATATTAAAGTAATAGAAAACAAATAATTTTTTGTTATCCCTATTGATGAATTATTGAATTTTTTTTTATTTCTATGAAATTTCAGGATCCGAATTGCTAAATTATCAGAGATTAAAATATAAAATAAAACTCCTAATATAAATATCGTTAAAATATAAGCAATTGGCCACAAAAAATAATTATTCTTAATTAAGACATCAAACAAAAATATATAAAATATCTGTGTTAATATCATACATATAACTGATATCATAATAACCATATTATTTGATCTTCTATTCAAAGATGTACGTAACATTGTGATCAAAGCAATTAGGCCAAATATTATTATATAAAGAGGAGTTATAAAACGCCTGTGTATCTCTAATTTATATTCATGAAAATTTTTATCATTTGCAAATCCAAGACTTTTTGCGAAAAATAATTGATTTATAAATAAATCTTTTGGTTTATAAGATGGTGTCGATTTAGCATGAGTTAGTCCCATATTTATGGTATAATTTTCAAATGTACCAAATGTGTAGTTATCTCCTTTTTTTTCTTGCACACTTCCATTTGCAAGTGTAATCACTGCGCTATTATCAGATGTATTAATTAACTGCCCTTGAGAGGCTATTATCGTTCTGGGATTATGCGGTTTTCTGGAATCATGTATAAAAATATCTAAAAACAAATCCTTTTTCGATTCTTTTACGTACAAGGTTAAACCTTTTGATACTTCTGTAAACTCACCATATTTTATAAACATAGCAATTGCAGAATTGGTAAGTTTAAATTTATAATCGCGAAATTTTAAATAAAAAGCAGGAGATAAATGTATTACTAAATAATACGAAAACATTGTAACTAAAAACATAAAAATTATTGCAGGCTTTATTAGATGTTTAATATCTAACCCATTTGATTGCATAACAACAATTTCTTTATCTGTAATTAATTTATTATACACATATAATATAACAGAAAAAACTGCAATTGGTAATACAACCGTTAAAATTGTGGGCATCAATAAAATTGTAAAATATAAAAACGACATCACAGAAATACGACTTGATACCATAAAAGAAATCAATCTTAAAATCTGTGTTATCCAAGCAATACCAACCAATACAAACAAAAATGCAAACAAAGCAATAAATAATTGTTTAAAGATATACTTAAATATAATCCCATTATCTTTGTTGATAATGTATTTTTTCAATCGGGAAAAAAAATTTGCTCTGTTACCCATATATGAATAATTACAACTTTAATTTATCTATCAATCGTTCAACTTCATTTAACCATTTATCAATGGAATTCTTAATTCCATTTGTCCAAAATTCATCATCTTGTGGATTTAATCCAAACGGAGCCATCAATTCAACTGCATTTCTAGTATCTCCAGATTGCAACATATCCATATACAATTCTTCAAACTTGTTATTATCAAATTTATTACGTACAGCGAATAAACTTTGTGTAAACAATTCTCCAAATGCATAAGAATATACATAAAATGGCCTCATAAAGTGGCTTACATACGCCCACATGGAATCCATATAATTATAATTAAATATTTCCCCCTCCTCTCCATAAAAATCTTTCGTAACAGACAACCAAGTTCTATTAAAATCATCTACTGATAATTTTCCATCTTTTCTTAACTCATGAATCTTTTGTTCGAAAACAGAAAAACTAATTTGTCGCACTACACTATTCATCCAATCTCCTGATTTCTCTAATAATAATGCAAGTTTATTAGCATCAGAATCAATTGTATCTAATAAATAATTGAACGTTATCATCTCTCCAAAAATACTGGCTGTTTCTGCGTAACACAAAGGAGCATGTTGCATCAAAACACCCTGTTTATGTCCAGCCAGCAATCCATGTATTGAATGTCCCATTTCATGAGCAAGTGTCATAACATCTCTAGTTGATCCTTGATAATTCAAAAATACATAAGTATCTGGATTATTATTGGGTTTTGTAAGACTACATGAAAAAGCACCAGTTGTTTTGCCAGAATATACTCCAGCATCAACGTGTTGTGCCTCAATTATATTTTTAAATATTGCTGCCATCTTAGGAGAAAAACTACTATACGCAGAATTAACAATTTTCACTGCATCATTCCAAGATATTTTATTATTCTGTGTAAATGGCAGCGGGGCATTACGATCAGAACAAATCAAAATATTTTTATTTAAAAATTTTGCAATTAATTTTTAATAACGTTTCGCTTGATATACACCATCAGTTATGACAGAATTGTGTAACGATTCTACAGTTTTTTTATCAACCATATTTTCAATATTGCGAGATTCCATTGAATAGCTGAATTTTCTATCCAAATCAGAAATATTTTTATATCCAATCAAGCTATTTAATGCTTTTGCTCTCATTTCAGAATAAGAAAATCCACCAATATCACCTGATTGATGTTTTAAAGTTTCATTAATTATTTTTAATGCACTAAACCTTACTTTACTATTTTTAGATGTTGATAATATATGCAGAACATGTTGAAAAGAAACTAATTTGGCATGTTTATTTTTAAATAAGTTACTCCAACCTTTAATTGGATTTCTAAATTTAATTTTTGTATCTAATTCATCCATAGTTTCATCCCAAACGCCCACACCAAATGGAGAACGCTTTGAAAGTGCAATTTCCACATCTTCGGACAAATTATGTTTTGCGGTTAACCTGATATGATTCAAATATGTTTTATGCTTTGCTAGTAAATCAGATTCACTTATTTGTTTAATATAACTTATTTCATCTAACTTACCCAACTCTATTGTAAAATATGAAGTCAGTTTTGACATATGTTGCAAACATTTTTCTTCAATCATACTTTGTCTTTTCAAAATATGCTCATCCCCAGCATTTGTTGATAAAAGAAGAGAAAAATAAACAAATATTTTATTCTCCAATTCTGACATTTCTATATCAAGTTTTAAAGCATCTTCTAATTTGCTATCCAGCTTACCTTTTAATAAATAAAACTGATTTGCCAGCGATATTAAGTAATTAACATCTTTTTCAATTTGTGGATCATCAATACCCTGATAAAATGATGATAAATCCCATTTTGGTAAATTATTTTTTTCAGTAGAGCTATTAAAAAAAGAAATTATTTTTTGAAACATATTAATCCTTTAAAATAAATTACTTTACAAAGTTATAAAAAATTACTACAAACTATTCGCGAAAAGTATTGCGCTTAGTATATTGCATGTACTGCCAATATAGCAACAAATAAAAATGTATAAAAAGGTTTAGTATGGTTGCATATAATAACGATTCAATTGATCCAATTATAGTAAATGATTATGAAGTAAGGCTGGCACAAAGTCCTGATGAAGTTTTAGCTTGCCAAAGATTAAGATATCAATACTTGATTAAAGAATATACTCCTGATGCAGGGGACAATAATAATGGAGTCAATCCAACAAGCGCTGAGGATGCAAGAAATGGTATTGATAGAGATAATTTTGATGATTACTGCGCCCATCTTATTGTTATCAATCATGCTTTAGGCAATGATCTAAATAAAAGTATTATTGCAACATACCGTTTTATGCGTAAAATCCATAAAGACAAAATCGGTAGATGGTATTCTGAAACAGAGTTTGACTTAACAAATATAAAACCAATAGAAGATAAAGTTTTAGAACTTGGTCGTGCGACAGTACACGCAGATTTCAGAAATAATATAGTAATTAATTTATTATGGCATGGTATCGCGGTATATATCAATAAATACGATATAAAATATATGATTGGAACAGCATCTTTTCACAGTACAGATATGAATGCGTTAAAAGAATCAATGGCTTTTATATACCATTATTGTCCTATGCCAGATCAATTTGATTCTCCTGCGATTACTGAATATGCACGTAATATGAATTTATTACCAAAAGAGTCAATAGATCCAAAGAAAGCATTACTTAATTTGCCACCGGCAATTAAAGGATATTTTCGGATAGGAGGATGTACTTTCAGTAAATCTGCATTTATAGATTTTCCATTTGGGTGCATTGATATATTGACTTTTTTTGAAGTTGATAAAGCAAGTGAAAAATATATGAAACATTATTTTAATAATAACTAATTAAGTTGAGTTCATGAATACTATTTACAATAAAATCAAGATTGTGTCTGGTTTGCTGCTTGCATCTTTTAGGTTGATGTTTACGATTATCTGGATTCCATTTCAAATTGTTCCAACAATTATTTTGTATCCTTTTTTCAAAGATAATGTTAACTGGTATCGCTGGTTTTTCTGGAAAGTTGCCGGTATTGCAATAGGATTTAAATTTGTAATTAGTGGAGAATTTTCCAAATACCGGCCATTAATGGTTCCAATTAATCATACTTCTTTATTTGATATTATTTGCTTTGCCTATGCCTTTAATCCAAATTTTATATCAAAAGCTGACGTTGCAAATTGGCCAATTTTTGGATTGTTAGCACGCCGTGCCGGAACTTTGTTTATTTCCAGAAAAAGAATAACTGCAGGACGAGAATCATCATCTTTACACGAGAAAATTATATTAATGAATAAACCTGTTTTATTTGCACCTGAAGGGACAACAAATGATGGGACAAATATACTTCCATTTAAATCGGCAATGTTTGAAACAATTATACAAAATAAAGACAAAATACACGTTCAACCTGTTGTCATAAAATATACTCATATAAATGGAAAGCGTACAACAGAAGAACAAAGAAAATTAATCAGCTGGATTGTGGGAGATAATTCATCGATGCTTGGCAAAATGTTTCAAGTATTACGATACAGATGTTGGACATGTACAATAAAAATTTTACCTGAAGTTGATATTACAAAATTTAATGACCGAAAAACACTTACGCTTTATATCGAAAATCTTGTTAAGCGAGAGTATGCTAAACTTTAACTCTTTTTATTTATCTTATTTTGTATAATCCCTATCGCAAGATCTAGAGGAACTGTATTTTCAGATTCTAATCTTTTTTTTGCATCAGCATTCAATGCAATACATTTTTTTCCAATTTTAAAATATGGGCCATATCTTCCTGTTTTAAACAATACTATATCATCATTGGTTGTTGGAAATTTACCAAGATTTTCTCCAACTGGACGAGTGATAGTCTCCGTGCGATTTTTTGTTTTTGCATTGTTTATTAAATTGACAGCATCTGATAATTTAAAATCGAAAAACTCAGTTATCTGATGTGCTGGAATGCTTACATATTTTTTATCTTTTCTTACATATGCACCAAATTTTCCATATCCAATATAGATTTCAACTTCATCTTCATCCTTACCTATTTTTTTTGGTAATGCCAATAAAAACTGTGCTTTTTTTAAATCTATCGTATCCGGATCTATTCCTTTTGGAACACTTGCACGAATCGGTTTCTCCTTTGACCCTTTTTCGATAACTCCAAGTTGAACATATTTTCCGTACGGACCATTACGTAGCGTTATTTCAATACCATCTTTGTCTCTTCCCAATATGACAACATCATCCGTTTTTGCATTTTGAGTATCAACAAAACTATCTGATGGTTCGATCGCAAGAGGGCGCGTATATTTACAATCTGGATACTTGGTACATCCCAAAAAACCTCCAAACTTTCCTAATTTTAAATGTAGCGTTCCACTGTGACACTCTGGACATTTGTTATCACCATCTTTTTTAAAAAAATGGAATGACAAATCTTGTGTTAATTTATCTGACACCTCATCAGGAGTAATTTTTTTTGAAGCATCAACCGCAACAGAAAAAGGATCCCAAAAGTTATGTAAAACTTTCTTAAAATCTATTTTTCCATTTGATATATCATCAAGCTCATCTTCCATTTGTGCCGTAAAATCATACTCAACATATTTTGAAAAATAATTTTTTAAGAAAGCAGTTACAATTCTTCCACGTTCTTCACATACAAACTTACGTTTTTCTAATCTTACATAATTTCGCTCTTGTATAACGGTTAAAATATTTGCATACGTTGATGGACGACCAATTCCTTTTTCTTCCAAAGTTTTTACAAGAGAGGCTTCTGAATACCTAGATGGAGGTTGTGTAAAATGTTGTTCCTTTCCAATTAATTGGACATCAAGGTTATCCTTTTCATTCATAACAGGCAACATTTTATCGGATTTGTCATCAGATGACTGATTATTATTTTTGTCCGTATCATCATTTTCAACATCTTCACGATACAATTTCAAAAAACCATCGAATGCTATCATTGATCCATTTGCTCGAAATATTGCCGACTTATCAATTGCTGATATATCAACAGCAACTCCATTTACAATTGCATTTGTCATTTGACATGCAACGGTCCGCTTCCATATTAAGTCATAGAGCTTCTGTCCTTCATCAGAGGAAAAACTAATTTCACTTGGCAATTTCATAACATTTGTTGGTCTTATTGCTTCGTGAGCTTCTTGTGCGTTTTTCGATTTATTGGCATATACAATTGGATTCTTGGGTAAATATTTTTCCCCATAATCACGCCCTATTAATTCACGAATTAATTTTATTGCTTCATTTGATAGATTAACAGCATCGGTTCGCATATAAGTAATTAAACCCTCTTCATACAACTTCTGAGCAACACTCATCGTTTGTTTTGCAGAGAAATGTAATTTTTTTGATGCTTCCTGTTGTAGTGTCGATGTTGTAAATGGCGCAACTGGTTTTCTATTCGTAACTTTTTTATCAATTTTTGAAACAATATATTCTTTTGCTACTAGACTTGATAAAACTGTTGCTGCTTCATTTTCTGTCTTATATGTGAATTTTTCAACTTTTTGTGTTTCATATTCTATCAATCTTGCATTAAAAGATTCCGAACTTTTTGTTTTAAATATTCCATCAATTGACCAGTATTCAACAGGTTTAAATTGTTCTATCTCATCTTCTCTCTCACACAGTAGACGAAGTGCAGTTGACTGAACGCGACCAGCTGATTTTGAACCAGGCAATTTACTCCACAATACAGGAGAAATATTGAATCCTACCAAATAATCCAAAGCTCTTCGAGCCAAATACGCATCAACCAATTTATAATCAATTGTTCTTGGATTTTTGATTGCCTCTACAACAGCATTCTTTGTTATTTCATGAAATAAAACACGTCGGAAATTATTAGTTTCAATTTTTCTGTCATTTAAAATTTGTGTAATATGCCATGATATTGCTTCTCCCTCTCGATCAGGGTCGGTTGCAAGATATACAACATCGGCCTTTTTAACATTAGATTCGATTTCTTTAATCTGTTTTTCTTTACCTTTCATAATTTCCCAGGTAAATGCAAAATCATGTTCTGTATCTACAGATCCATCCTTTGGCTTTAAATCACGAACGTGCCCAATCGATGGTATTACTTTAAAATCCGATCCTAAATATTTTACAATTGTTTTCGATTTTGCGGGAGACTCAACAATAACTAATTTCATTATTCTTTCCTCGGTATTTTAAACCAACCTTTTATCCTATCATAAATCAATCAAATTTCAAAACATATGGTATGTGAAAATAATAATACTATCATTGTATAATATCCATTATTTGTTTTTTTAAATCAAAAATACCTGCACCAGATTCTGATGAAGTCGATAAATATTTTGGTAGTAATGCGGAATGTTCAATGTAAAACTTATTAAACATTGCATTAGTAACAGATTTAGATTCATTTTTATCAATTTTTGTAAATACAATTTGATATGGGACGGCACTTGAATCAAGCAAGTTCATTATATTTATATCAATATCTTTTATTCCATGCCTTGAATCGATTAATAAAAATACTCTTCGCAAATCAACCCGACCGGATAGATATATTTTTGTAAACTGATTCCATTTCGTAACTTCTACTTTTGGAGCCTTAGCAAAACCATATCCAGGTAAATCAGTAATAATTAATTTTCCAATATAATTAAATAGATTAATTGTTTGAGTACGTCCAGGTGTTGCAGAAGTTTTCGCAAGCCCTTTTACTCCAGTCAATGTATTTATTAAAGACGATTTACCAACATTACTACGACCGATAAAACATATTTCTGGTAAATTATAATATGGAATTGCATTTAAATCTGTCCATGAACCAACAAATACAGTTTTTTCTTTAAATAAATCTTTTAATTGCATTTATTTTTATTCCAATAATACTTGGCGACCTCTTGTTGTATAATTCCTAAAATATTTCCAACAACATAATACAAAATTAATCCACTTGGTAAAAACGCGAACATAACCGTCATGATATATGGCATATATTTTGTTGCTTTTGCCCCTGGATTCGTATCATCAACACCACCTTTATTTTGAAGTTTCATTTGTAGTAACATCGTGATACCTAATAAAACTGGAAGAACAAAAATAGGATCGCGCGAAGTCAAATCATTAATCCACAAAAATTTCGAATGGCGCATTTCAATTGTCACAATCAAAGCCCTCCACATTGCTAAAAATATTGGTATTTGAATTAATAATTGTGTAAATAAAGTAAATGGATTAATTCCATGTTTCTTATACAACATTGCTATTTGCATCTGTTGTTGTATTTTATTATTTGCATAATAAGTTTGAATTCGCTTTAATTCTGGAGCCATCTTCTGCATTTTGTACGTTGTTTTCATTTGCTTCATTGCAAGAGGCAATAAAATAATTTTCATCACTATTGCAAATAAAATTATTGCAATACTCATACTATCAAAATACTTATTCAAGAATCGTAGTAAAGCAGTCGCTGGACGAGCGATAAAAAAGAATGTCCCATAATCAACCAACATATTGAATCGTGGCATTGACAGTTGATTTGCATATTGTGTTAATAAATCAATCTGTTTTGCCCCTGAAAATATATGGAAATCATATGAATATTTTTCGTTTTGTTTTATTGTGATCGGATTTATATCAGATAGCTCAATTTGAAAATTCTTTATGTTAAAGGTTTTATCATTCTTCTTAATGATTTTTGATAAAGTTTTATTATATCTAATTGATATATCGACAGGTTTTTCAGATACCAAAATATTTGCAAAATAATTATTAGTAAATCCAATCGCTGATTTATTATTCGTAGAAATACGAACAATATTTTTATTTTCAATTGCTTTATAATTTATTTCATCTATTTTTTCATCTGTGATAATAATTGCTCCAGATAAAGATGAGTTATCAATATCGGCAGAGTTTATAGATTGCTGCACTATTTTATACGGTATAAGTGCTACATCAGATTTACTGTTATTTATAATTGTGTCTGTTACTTTAAACAGATATCCATTGTTAAAATTAAAAGTTCTGTAAAATTTAAAACCTAAATTATTTGTCCAGTAAAAGGTATAGTTACTACCTTTACTTGGCTCCATTTTCCAAGTTGTATCATCATCCGGCAAGTCAACATAAAATTTATTTGTTCCTGCATTTTTGAAACCAAATTTAACAAATGAATAAAGATCATTTATCTCTCCTTTGTCAGAAAATACTGGGGACAATGTTTTAATGTTTAAGTTATTTTTATATCCATCTTTATATTT
Organism: uncultured Alphaproteobacteria bacterium; assembly: GCA_963541805.1. Taxonomy (GTDB): domain Bacteria; phylum Pseudomonadota; class Alphaproteobacteria; order Rs-D84; family CASDRH01; genus CAUTVF01. The sequence goes on along the minus strand of CAUTVF010000012.1, from coordinate 991 downwards.
TAAAAGTTCAATATCATCAAGCGTAACTCCATTTTTATTTAATTTTCCAGACAATAAATTATTTTTTTCAACAAACTTTATTTTATCATATTTTACATATTGTATATTTTCAGTAATATGCTCAGTAGAATTATCATTTTTTGAATTATTAAAGAAAAAATAATTAATAAGAATAGCAAATGTCATTGACCAAATTAATACAGATAATGTACTGCTTTTACTGGAACTGGCACTATTTATATTTTTCTGATTCGCATCAGATACTTGCTTTTGATATTCAACCAGTTTTTTTTGTAAATTTCCCTTAAATCTATCAAACATTATTATCCCTTTTGTAAATTCTTCTTATCAATTAATCTGTTAAAATGATTACATGCCCAAATAAATTGATCACACATTTCCTTATAAGGTAAATCAATTGCAACACGTTTTGCAATAAAAATATAATCATAATCAATTGGTAATTTTCCGCGTATGTTATCGTTAACCATTGATCGCATCTTACGTTTTACATAATTTCTAATTGTTGCCAATTTACTGATTGTTTTTTTTGACGCAATAAAAGCAACATGTACAATTATTTTTCCAGATGGAGTTGTATTATCATTTTTAAATCGTGTAGGAGCCCCGGTAATTATAAACGAATTTGTATTCCATGTTAAAGATTCATTTGTGGTATCACTTTGCGATTTTATTATGTGTTTTGTTTTGTTATATACTTTCGTATATTGTCCACGAATACGTATAAAATCATGTTTATTACTGTTCATAGTTTTTAAAATTATATTTGAATTTTTCTTTCGTAATAACATGACAGGAAAGATTATTCATATACTGTTAACTATATCAAGCAAATATTTATTATTTTGCTTGAGATACTTAAAAATATATCTATAATCCACATCAGACGTATTTTGTTATGCGTTTAGCATCGGATGATGCGGAGGATTAGAACCCTTTAATTACAACGGCGGGAATAGCGTCGTTATTC
>CAUTVF010000011.1:0-19908 GCA_963541805.1 uncultured Alphaproteobacteria bacterium | reverse complement strand
AATTTTATTGCCTTTCATAGTTCGTGTATAATATAGTAGGGGATATTCTAAATCAAGAGCTATTTGTTAACAAAAATTTGATAAAAATGTCAAAAGTAAATTCTTCAAAATATGATTTGATTAAAAATTCTATTGTAATTGGTGTAATGACATTGATTAGCAGGATTACAGGATTAATCAGGGATATGTGTCTTGCACATTTTGTCGGCAGCAGTAGAACAGCAGATTTATTTTTAATTGCTTTAAGAGTGCCAAATACTTTTCGGGCAATATTTGCAGATGGAGCATTTAACAATACATTCATCCCCCTACTATCTAAAATCAGAGAAACAGATGATAAAACACAATTAAAACAATTTATAAAAGATATTTTATCAATATTATTTTACGTTTTATTAATTTTTACATTAATTACATTAATTTTTATGCCAGTTATCGTAACAATATTTGCTGGAAGTATTCAGAATAAAGAAGTATTTAATAATCTTATCATGATCTGCAGAATAACATTTCCATTTTTATTATTTATATCAATTGCTCGTTTTTTTTCCGGATTATTAGAAATACAAAATAAATTTTGTTTAAGCGCATTTTCTCCAATTATTACGAATATATTTAGCATCCTTGGAATAATGTTTGCAGGATACTATTCCTTAAATATCGCAATTTGGGGTGCAGTTGCATTTTCAACTGGAGGATTAATTCAAGCATACATATTATTTCATGCAAATATTAAAAATGGTTTTGGTATTGTTCCACACCCAATTTTTACTTTTTACAGAAATATTAATAACATTTTTCATAAAAAAAATACAAAAATATTTATGAAAAATATTATACCGGGAATATTAAGCGGAGGTATTTATAATATTAATATAATGATATCTACATTTTTTGCATCCGGAATAACCGGTGCAATCAGTTGGATTTACTATGCAGAGCGTTTTGTTCAGTTACCATTAGGAATTGTTGGAATTGCAATTGGAACTGTATTATTGCCCAAATTATCAGCCGCAAATTCTGACACAGAAATAGAAAATTACTTTAACAAAGCATGTAAATACGTTTTATTTCTAATGATTCCAATTGTAATTGGGCTTATTATTATTGGAAATTTATTAATAGATTTAATATATAAAAGCGGAACATTTAATATTACAGATGTAAATAATGTTAACAAAGCATTAATAATACTATCAACTTCTTTACCTTTTCTGGCATTAAACAGATATATATCGATCGTATTTTATGCAAAGCATGATACAAAAACCCCGATGAAAATCGCATTTTACTCAGCAATATTCAATACTATATGTTCATACATCCTTGTAAATACTTTTGGATTTTTGGGGGTTACATTTGCATCAACCTTAATTACTATAATAAATTTTTTAATGTTATATTTTGTAATGCATAAAAGACAACGTATTAAAATACACATATCAACAGTTAAATTTTGTATTGGTATTTTAATAGCATCTGCTATTATGGCGATAGCGGTGTTTTATCTAAAGTTAAATATAAATGAATCGTGGAATGATTTTTCGACTTTCAAAAAAATAGTACAAATTTGCAAAATATCAGGAATCGGAGCAATAACATATATGATTGTATTTGTATTATTATTTGCTGAAAATAAATTTTCAAAATTAAAAATTTAATACTACCTATCACCAAGAATCTTTATTTCCCACTGTAACATCGTTCCCGTTTTCTCGTACACGATATGTCTTATTTCTTCTCCTAAATCTTCAATTTCCATTGAACTGGCATTACCGGAATTAATTATAAAATTTGCATGCTTATCAGATAATTTAGCCCCACCTTTTTGTAATTTATCTGCACCAGATTGTTTAATTAATTGCCACGCAGAATAACCATCAGGATTTTTAAAAGATGATCCAGCACACATTTCAGAGATAGGTTGAGAAAGTTTCTTCTTTTCCATCAAACTTATCATTGTTTTATAAATTGTATCAGGTGTCGCAGTCTCTTTCATACTTCCTTTTAATATTATGTTAATTATAATTTCATCTTTTGAAATATTACTTGAACGATATTCAAATTTACAGTCCTCATTTGTATATAGTTTTACATTACCCAAACGGTCAATTGATTGCAAAGATACAACAATATTTGAATAATCATATCCAAAACAACCAGCATTCATTTTAACACCACCACCAATTGTACCTGGAATACAGTATAAAAATTCTAATCCAGATATTGCATGTTGTTTTGCGGTTTGTGATACGGCCATAGAACCTGCAAAGCACCCACATTCTATCGTCTCAGTATCTGAATTAACATTTATATGATTAATATTAAGTGGAATAATTGTAACACCAGATATTCCGCCATCACGAATTAAAATATTAGATCCCATACCAATTATATTTATTGGAACTATAGCTGGAGTATTTTTTAAAAAATTTTGTAAATCATCAATATCTGCTGGAATAAATAATATTTCTGCGTTTCCACCCGTTTTAAACCTACTATATTTTGCAATATTAACATCATTAAATAAACCACCTTTGACTTGAGGTAGTTTTTTCAATAATTCAACAGATGATTTTTTGAAATTTGCCATATTACTTTTATGTATGTTTTTTCAGTTTATCAAGTTGTGACGGAATTGAATATATATAATCTTTCAATGCTCCAGCAGAAAACGATAATACAAGATCAAATTCTTTACAAAATTCATTTATATAAAGTGCTATATCATCGAACGATTTTATCGCAATACAATGCTTTAAATGTGCATCATTTGATATTTCTTTTACAAAATTTTCTGGAGTTATACCTGATATTTTACTTTCCCCAGCTTCAAAAATTGGGGTAATAATTAAATTTGAAACAGTAGAAAATACCTTCTTAAAATCATCCCAACATGCTGCAAAACGCGTATACTTATGAGGTTCAAATATAACTGTAATATCAGAATTTTTTGAAATAATCTCTCTTGCAGTATCAATTACAGACGACACCTCACTTGGATGATGTCCATAATCATCAATTATGGTAATACCATTCACTGTTGCAACATTTGAAAAACGGTGTTTATTTCCCGTAAATTTCTTGCATGCTTGTTGTATTTCTTCATCTGTCAAGCCTATATAACTTCCAACATATACAGCACATAAAGCATTCTTAACATTATGATTTCCAATAATTGGCATTTCAATCAATAATTCCCTATATTCTTGATCTTTTTTAAATACAGCAACAAATGAAATACTATTAAGAGATACACAGATATCCTTTGCAAAAATATCGGCATAAGGATTACTGAGAGATAAGGTTTTAACTTTCAAACTATTTTTATATTTTTTATATAATTTTTGCGATAAATCTGTATCAATATCAAGTAAGCATAAATCTTTTGTCCTACTAATAAACCCATTAAAATGCTCTACCAGATTGTCTGTAGTTTTATAATATTCCATATGATCCAATTCAACATTCGTGATTATCGATATCGATGGATTAAAATATTTTATATTACCAAATGCTTCACACGCTTCAAAAATCGAAAAATTTCCCTGGCCATATTCAGCATTTGTTTTATATCTATTAATTATACCACCATTAATAAACGTGGGCTGTTTGCCAGATTCTTTTAATAAAATTGAAATAAAAGAAGTCGTTGTTGTCTTCCCATGCGTCCCCGATACCGCAATACTTGTTCTATTTTTAATATTCATAATATAATCCAGCATAACTGCGCGTGGCACAATTGGAATATCATGTGTTTTTGCATATTTTAATTCTGGATTTGCATTGTCTATAACATCTGAAAAAACTATCACATCTGCGTTATAAACATTTTTTTCATCATTCTTAAAAATAATACTTATTTGTTGTTTTTAAGCTTGTAATTGTTTTTTATAATCAATTTAATGTTTATAATAACCTTGGATTTTAAAACCCATCTCTGACATTACTTTTGCAATTCCACTCATACCACAACCACCTATACCGATGAAGTGGTATACTTTATCCTTTGTAATCAATTCTCTTTTTTTAAGATCAAATGATGAGTTAATTAAAACATTATTAAATATATCACTTATCACAATAAACTACTCCATAAATTCATTTACAACCTTTAAAAGCCTTGGAATTGCTTTATATGTCTTAATTTTTTGTAAATTTTGATGCATTAATTTCAGCTTTGATGTATCAGATAATAAATGCACAAGAACACGATTTAGGCTATTCATAAAATCATAATTTTGCAAGATAATTATACTTGCTCCAACTTTTTCCAAAAATTCTGCATTAATAATTTGGTGTCGATCTTTATGCAATAAAGGAATAAAAATAGATGGACGTTTAATTGTCATTATTTCATAAACTGTACTTGCTCCAGCTCTACCTATAAAAATATTACACTTATATAATAGTTCCGAAGTATTATTAAAAAATGTATCTACCGTCGCATTAATTTTACTGTTTTTGTAAATACGTTTAACTTCTGAAAGCGAATCAATATTTACTTGATGAAATATATATAATTTATTTTTTATGTATTGTGGCAAATTTGCAATTACTGATGCAACAGGAACAGATAAAGCAACCGCCCCAAGAGAACCTCCAGTAATCAATATATTAATTTTGTTATTATCAATAACATATGGCTTAGATGATAATTTATAAAAATCATCATTTATTGGAAGGGCTGTAAAAATAACTTTATTACAATTTATTTTGGGAATATTTAACACTTCTTTAAAAGAAACACATATTTTATTTGCAAAAAATGACAATACTTTATTCGACAAACCAAATACAGTATCAGCAGAATGTATAATTGTCCTTTTTAAAAGAATCTTAGATCCGATTATTACTGGAACCGTTGTATATCCACCAAAACCAATTGTTAACTTTGGTTTATATTTTAATATCAAACACATACTGATAAAAAAACCTGCACAAACATTTAACAAGCTCATAAATTTTTTGAACAAATTTTTCCCAGAAAATCCGGATGCAGGAATTATATAAATCTTATTAAAAATATTATCTTTATTTTGATTTGTTATAAATTTAATTCCTCTCTTATCGGTAATAAAATATAATTGATATCCTTGTTTTTTTAATTTATCACTTAAAATTAATGCTGGAAATATATGCCCACCTGTTCCTCCAGCAGATATAAAAATTACTTTATTTTTCATGTTAATTATTCCTTTCTATATATAATTCTTTTGGCAGGGTGACACGAAATAAAGACAACAGAATCCCAACAGATATTGATGAAGATAAATATCCAGATCCTCCGTATGAAATAAATGGCAATACCATTCCGGTTGGCGGAGTAATTCTGAGATTGGAAAACAGATTAACTGTAATTTGAAAATATAAAAACGCTAATATTCCACTGCCAAGTATTACATTAAATTCATTATCTGGATATTTTCTTAACAATTTAAAACCTCTAATTATAAATAAATATAACAGTATTACTAACAACGTCCCAAAAACCAATCCAAAACTTTCACAAAATGCAGTAAAAATAAAATCTGTATGAACATCGGGGACATATTGTTTTAATAGCAACCCATTACTTTTCCCAGTTATTCCAGATTCTTTTATAACCCTCATTGCTATACCTTGTTGATCAAAATCATTCGGAACAGAAAAGAAAAATGTATCTATACGTTTTCTTACGTGCTGTTTTTGAAAATATCCTGCAGCCAAAACCAGCGCACAAGATAAAAATAGCGTCATTAAATACTTCCATTTAATTCCAGCAACAAATAGCTGTGCCACAACTATAGAAATGAATGTAAAAGTCATACCAATATCCGGCTGCCTATAAATACTGAGTAAAATTACAGAAGTGATAAAAAAGTATAATAATGCAGGAATCATAAAATCTTTTGTTTTATATGTCCCATTTTTTCTTAATGCATCTTTCATTCTTAAAATTAAAACAGTTGCTATTATTGCATAAAATGGTTTTAATAATTCTGATGGTTGAATAGTAAACGAAGATATAGATATCCAGCGCGTAGATCCCTTAATAGTATTTCCCAAAAATCGAAGTGATAACAATAATATAAACAATAAATACCCAAAATAAGAAAATATAATAAGTTTCTTCTTATCAAAAAATGAAATAATATACATAAATATCAAAGATACAGGCATATACGTTATAAATTTTTTAATTAATGTATATTCTGCTCTCGTATATGGATACGCAGAAAAAGCCATTACAAAACCAACTATTAATATAATTGATAACAAAACACGAAACTGTCTATCAATTTGATTAAACCAATTATAAAATAAAATACGTATCATTATTTTTTTATATATTTATTGGCATATTTTTCTGAAACTTCTTTTATAAGTTTTTTAAAATCATCTCCTCTAGCTTCAAAGCCAGAATATTGATCCCATGAAGTAGCCGATGGAGACAACAATAAAGTTGGATGTGTTACTTTACCTTTTTTCAAATCTCTCAATATATGCTTAAATGCTTTATAAACAGCCTTTTTCATATTATAACAACGCCAAGAATCAATTTTATTTTTAAGCAATTTATGAAAAGCTTTTGTAGACTCTCCAATCATATAACCACGAATAATCTTTTTATCGTTTATCAGATGTAACAAAGGGTCGATTCCATCTGTTTTTGGTTTTCCCCCTGCAATCCAATATATTTCATTATATGCTCCAATTGCATATTGAGTCGCATCAGCATTAGTTCCTTTACTATCATTTATAACCAAAATATTATCGAAACATTTCGGTATAATAACTCTTTCCATTCTATGATCCAGATTAACAAATGACTTAAGAGCATCAATAAATTTATTCAATCTTATTTTATAACATTTGGATACTGCATAACAATTTGCAATATTTTGCCAATTATGCTTTCCAGGCAAATTTGTTATGGCTTTCAAATCCAAAATTATTTTATTATTTTCAAAAAAGTTATCTGTCAAGATACCATCTGAAGTAACGTATATTCCTTTAATCTTAGATTTTGTAGAAACAGGAATTGTGATATTTTTTTCATCTACATTATTAAATATCTGTTTACTAAATTTATCATCAATACAGATTACATTGTAATGCTTTTTATTATCTGTACGATCAAAAATTCTGGACTTAACCGCAGCATATCCAGTCATATTTCCATGTCGATCCAAATGATCAGGAGACAAATTTGTCAAAACAGAACAAGACATATTTAAAGATGGAGTTAATTCAATTTGATAGCTAGACAATTCAAAAACATATATTCCACCTTTTGGTAAAATTGGAAGAGCAAAAACAGGAATTCCATAATTTGCTCCACAAACAGAATCGATTCCAGAGTTTACCAAGATATGTCGTATTAATCCAGTCACTGTAGATTTACCATTCGTACCAGTAACCCCAATATATTGATAATTAGGATATAAATTAATAAACACCTCTATATCTGATATTAATTCAACTCCTGCCTGTTTTGCTTTTATCGCAATTGGATGTGGTTTTGGTAAAGTATGTGGAATTCCTGGAGACCATATCAAATAATCAACAGAAGAAAAATCGTAATCGTATAAATTTTTTAATATTAAACCTTGATTACTTGCATTATCTTGAGCCACCTTACTATCATCCCATACAATTACATATACTCCATTCTGTTTTAATGATTTGGCAACGGCAAGACCTGTTTTATTTAGCCCATATACTGCAATTGTCTTACCAAATAAATTCTCATTTTTTTTCATTTTCTACCTTATTTTTAAAGTTGATAAAGCTATTAAAGAACAAATTATTGAAACTATCCAAAACCGCATAACAATTTTTTCTTCTTTCACACCTTTCATCTCAAAATGATGATGCAAAGGCGCCATAAGTAATATCTTTTTATGAAAAAAATTAATATAAATTATTTGTAACAAACTTGACAAAGTTTCCACTATTAAAACAAAAGCTGCAATTGCAAATATAAACTCAACTTTCAATATCACTGCTATACCTGCAAGCACCGCACCAATTGCAAGAGACCCAGTATCCCCCATAAATATCTGAGCTGGCTTGGAATTAAACCATAAAAAACCCAGCAAAGATCCGATTAATGAAGCCATCACTATAGACAATTCAGAAGCGCCAACAATATTTGGAAAATGCAAATACATTGAATAATCAAAACGTCCTAAAATATAAGATAAAATTAATAAAACTGTAGCTACATTAATTGACATCAAAGAAGATAAGCCATCTAAACCATCCGTAATATTAACAGCATTTGCTGATCCAATAATTACAAAAACTCCAAACGGAAGAAATAACCATAAACCATAATCTATTACTAAATTTTTACTAAATGGAACAAAAATCGATGTGTTAAGCCCGTTCGGTAAGCTATTCATTATAAAAAAAACTGCAACCAAAGCTGCTAGAATTTCTGCAATAATTCTAAATCGCTTACTTAACGCATATGCGTTTTTTTTCTTAATCTTTAAAAAATCATCATAAAAACCAATGCCACAAAAAGCTGTTGATAAAAGTAAAATTATTGGAACAAACTTATTATCTAAATTGCTCCAAAGTAAAACAGAAATAATAAACACAAAAACAATTAACAATCCCCCCATAGTTGGAGTTCCACTTTTCAATATGTGATTACTAGGAATTAATCCAGAATCTCGTATTGGTTGTCCATTCACTTGCAGCATCTTTATAAAAGAGATAAACTGTTTACCTAAAATTAAAAATAATACAAATGCTGTTAAAAGTGCTCCACCAGATCTAAATGATATATATTTAAATAAATTTTCAAAAAAAAATACATGGTCAACAGATTGCACAAAAAAATAATAAAACATTTTCTACCCTTTATAACCTAAATACCACTATTACTAACTGATAACAAGCGGGCTATATTTTAATCCAATACCAAATAAACGGCAAGTTTTTTTAAAATCTCCTTTGTAAGAGGAACAACATTACAACCAGATAAGCGACACATTATTCCATTTTCATTTTTTGTCGGTTCATCAAGTAAAACTAACATTGAATATTTAGGGTTATCAATTGGAAAAGCAATTATAAAAAAAGTTCTTAATAAATCATTTTTATAAACACCATCAATTAATTTTTCTGACGTTCCTGTCTTGCCGCCAATTTTTATTCCCCCAGAATCAACATATCTTTTATTATTTTTTGTAACCGTTTCACGAAGCCACTTCCTTAATAATTTTGATGTAGATAGAGATACCAATCTATCATTATTTTTCAAAAAGTTCCTCTCTGGATTAATATTTTTCGTATTTATTTTCATTAAAGTTGGATATAACAATATTCCATTATTAACGACAGTATTAAATGCAACAATTGTATGCAGTGGTGTAACCGCCAAACCGTAACCATATGCAACTGTTGCAACTGCCTCACTATCCCATTTATCAGATGTTTTATAAATTGGCCTTCCAATTTCAGGAACTTCTATATTTCTCATATAATCAAAAAAACCAAGTTTTTTATAAAATCTCTGTTGTTTATCCGCCCCCAATTCCAAACCAACTTTTGCAGAAGCAATGTTAGATGATTTAATTAAAATATCAGAAAATTTTACATATTTTTGAAAAATAAATTCTTCTCTTATTGTTCTATTCCCAATTTTAAACGGTGTCCCAACATCATAAACAGGAATTGGGTCAACATCTGTAAACCCATTATCAATTGCAAGAGCAGACGTAAAAACTTTAAATACTGAACCATGCTCATAAACATCGAAAGTGATATGATTATTATACCTGGAATCTTTTAAAAAAATTGTTGAATGCTTTAGATTATAATCAGGAAGAGATACAAGAGATAAAATTTCTCCAGTATGCACATTCATAAGAATAGCAGCAGCACTTTTTGCACCATATTTGACCAAACCATCTAATAAAGAATTTCTAATAATTTCCTGTAATTGAGTATCCAGAGATAGCACCACAGGCTTGCTAGTATCTTTTAAAATGATATCGTTCAAACCTCTTTCAACACCAGATATCCCGTTATTATCAATATCAACATTACCTATCACATGTGCAAACAATTCATCATGAGGATATACCCGCTCATAAGTATTTTCCAAAAAAATACCTTCATCCTCTATTTTATTAATTAAATTTTTTAATCTTATTGGTATTTGTCTTTTAATATATGTAAACGATTTTTTATTTTTAAAAATCTTAACTAGCTCAGAATATGATAATTCAGGGAATATTTTAATTAATTTTTTCGCAATTTCTTCAGGATTTTTTATTTTACGACTATTAGCACATAGATTTAATGATGGTATCGACATTACTATTTTAATTCCATGTCGATCTGTTATATCTCGTCGCACTTTATTTACTTGAGTTTTCTCTCGTTTATACAATCCATAAGTAAATGAAGGTAGTTTGATATTATGTAATAACAAGTTAACTATGACAGAACAAATAAATATACATGTCAAAGCAATAAATATGTTCATAACATACAGTCTACTGTGTACATATCCACCATTTTTTTTTAATTTTCTATTAATAAAATGGTATGAAACATCTTTATTAGGATCAATTTGGTTAAATTTCATATTACTTAAATTGCTTTACACTTACTTTATCAGATATTTTAATATTTTCAAAAGAAGGTAAATATATATTACTTAGTTGTTTTAATTTATATGGAGATATTAAAGAAACATATTCAGATGTTAAAACTTTTATATCATTTTCAATTCGTAATATAACCTTATTCATATGTTTTTGTTTCTTATCTAGAACCGTATTATTATATTGTATAACAAACATCAATATAATAATCGATAGCATTATTCCAGTTGATATTTTCAAAACAAAATATGGATTACTATCAGCAATATTTTTTGCTATTCTTAAAAATTGTGATACTAACTTTAACATTTTTATATTTTTTCAGCATAGCGTAATTTTGCAGACGCACTACGAGAGTTATTTTTAATCTCCTCTTTACGCGGAATTATAACCCTTTTTTGAATGTTTTTAAATATATCTTTTTGATTTATAAAGAAATTTTTAACAATTCTATCTTCTAAAGAATGAAACGATATCACTGATAAGACTCCACCACTTTTAATAATTTTTGAAACAGCACCTATTGAATATTGCAACTCATTTAATTCATTGTTTACATATATTCTTAATGCTTGGAATACACGTTTAATACAGGACATCTTATATTTAAATTGAACACATGATGATATTACATCTACTAAATCTAACGTTGTTTTAATATCTTTAATTTGTCTACATTTTACTATTTTATTTGCCAAATATTTTGCTCTTTTTTCTTCCCCATAATTGTAAAGTATATCTGATAACTCACTTTCAGAAAAAGATTTAATAATATCATATGCCGTCAACCGCTCTCTATCGTCCATTCTCATATCTAAAGGACCATTTTTGGTATATGAAAAACCTCTATTTGAATCATCAATCTGCATAGACGAAACACCTACATCAAAAACAGCTCCATCAATTTCAACATCTACATAGTCACAAATTTTTGAAAAATTATCATTTACAAATTTAAAACGTTCAGAATACTCTTTATTTAATTCATCGGCAAAATGTTTTACACTTTTATCCCTATCGAATGCAATTACTTTACATGTCGAATTTCTACACAATATTTCACGACTATAACCACCCGCTCCAAATGTAGCATCAACATAAATTCCATTATCTTTTAATTTAATAGAATCAATTGATTCTTTTAATAAAACTGGAACATGACTAAATTTTTCCATCTTCAATTTAATAAATTAGATTTTTAATGATCCCTTATTTAGTTTTAAAGAAGGAGGAATTTTTTTTGCTTGCTCAATAGATAACTTTTGAATTTTACTGAACTCCTCCTTATTCCATATTTGGAATGTTTTACCTATACCAACAAATAAAGCACTGTCTTTTATCTCGACATCCTTTAACATATCAGCTGGAATAATTATTCTGCCCGCAACGTCAAAAGGCAATTCCCTTGCCCCTGCAAATATTAGTGTTGCAAGTTCTGACTGTTCTTTGGAAAAAAGGTTAAGGCTATCCGTTGCATCCGATAATTCCTGCATACGAGATATCGTACAACCCTCTATACACTTTGAAGTAAATGAACGGTACAAAATAACACCCTGAAACTCTTCATTTTTAATCGCATTCCTAAAGGTAGATGGCACAGAAACCCGCCCCTTTTTATCAATTTTATTTTCAAATGAAGATAAAAACAAGGTCATAACTACTCTCTAACATAATTTTTACATACTCCGTTATAAATTACCTTTAAATGCCTGTCAATGACATTTTTATAAAAAAATATGGGATAATAATACTTTTCATGACATTTTTTACTTGACACAGGAATCATTTCTTTGATACAAGGTCGAAGTGAGAAGCAGTTATTTTTAAAGCTGCTTGAAAATAAGGGAATCATCATAGGTAGGCAGAAAATGGACAATACAAAAGCAGAAAAATATAACACGAAAAGCATGAGTGTTTTAATGAATACAATCGACTTAGTTTTAGAAGATATTGTATGGGTTAACAAAGACTCTGATGTCGTTAATTTAAAACAGGTTTTAAGCAATAAAACAACCTGTAAAAACACCGGATGTATTGAATCTCTACCATATGAAGATCTGATTGGAGCATATACTTGTCTACAAATACGTAATGAAACATTTAATGACGATATCACAAATCAAGATAACAAAGAAATTGCAAATAAAATTAAGACAATGATATTCACAGAGGCAAGAAATAAACTGATAGAGGCAGGCCTTTGTAAAGTCAATAGTGAAGGTAAATTGATTTGCAAAAATAAAAAGATTGCTGTCTAAAAGAAAACGAAGTGACCTGTACTTCATACCATGGTTGCTTTGTTCCCAATCTGGCCAGTTTGATACTGGTTACACTCACTTCGCACATTTATGATCACAGAAAAGCTGTTGATTGTCAAGAAGCATTGGGTTAGGTATGGCTTTTATATGCTTTTTCTTTTTGTATATATCAAGTATTTATGCTATCTAATCATCAAGCGTTTTTGGAAGTTCCAAAGTTTTACTGGTTTTAGCCCCTAAACTCTTTAATTTTTCAGCCAAATGCATTGCTCCACGTGGAGAATTAATCTTATCGTACGCATCCTTATATGATTTGTGTGCAGATAGAATATTATTTTCAACCCTTTGCATATCTTCATTGAATAAAACAAACTTATCATATAAAGCCCCACCAATTTCTGCAATTTTTGCGACATTCTTATTTTGATTATCCAGTTTCCATAGATTTTCAACTGTTTTTAAAATTGGAAACAATGATGATGGAGTTGCAATTACAACACGGGTTTCTGCCATTAATGAATATATATCCCTGTCTGTTTTTATCGCATCAACATAAGCACTTTCATACGGTAAAAACATCACAACATAATCAAGTGAATTTATACTATTATGTTTTTGAACATTTGTTTGATATTCTTTTGATGATAACCTCCTCATATGATCTTTGACACAACTCGCATGTTTTTTTAAATACATCTTTTTTACATCATCGTCTTCCGATTTCATGTATTCAATATAATCATGAAGGGAAACTTTCGAATCTATTATGACTGCTCTTTTATCTGGAAGATTTATAATAAAATCCGGACGGATATTTTTACCATCTTCGGTTTTCAAATTTTGTTGTGGAAAATAATGAACCCCTTTTTGCAAACCAGATAATTCTAATATTTGTTCTAATTGAAACTCACCCCAATCGCCCTGCAATTTTTTGTTATTTTTTAAAGCGTCTGTTAAATTCTTGGCATCCATACTTAAACTTTGATTTAACGTCAATAAATTTTTGAATTGTTCTTCAAAACTGGCCTTGTTTGAAATGCTTTCCTTTCGAAAAACATCAATATTTTGTTGAAAATGATTTAATTGTTCCTTGAATGGATTCAGTACAAATTCCAAAGATTTTTTATTCTCATCAGACATCAATTTATTTTGATTCTGAATAATATCATTTGACATATTCTGAAAAATATTTTTTAAACTTTCTTTATCTTGTTTATATTCTTGAAAGTATTTTTGTTGATTCGTTAAGTTAATTTTTAACTCTATATTCTCCTTTGACAATTTAGTATTATTTATAAATAAAAAAACACTTATCAAAGTTAGAAATGAAATTAGTATTATTAATATTGTCATACGCCTCTCCTATAATCCTATCATACTATTGACATCTGATGCATCAAAGGCATTTTTAATATGAGTAATTTTTTTATCTTTACCTTGTATTAATACAAAAATTGCATCAAATCTTATATCATAACTTTTATATTCAGAATGTTTTGATATAAATATAATTGCAGAATTCATAATTCTGCGTTGTTGATTTTGTGTAATCGAATAAAAAATATTTTCCAAATTATTGCGCGCCTTTACTTCAATAAAAATTATTGTATTCCCCTTCTTGGCAATTATATCAATTTCTCCCAACCCACTACCTTTTTTATTTGTGTCCTTAAAACGCGTCGCAATTACATTATAAAAATTGGATATAAGATATGATTTAACATAATCCTCTGAGCTTTTACCGATATCATAAGATGATATATTTTTATTAAAAAATGCTTTGAAAAACATAAGTCAATACTAAAATTTAAATATTAAAAATCAAGATTTTAAATGTTGCAGATACTAAACTTTTGCAATATCATCATATCACATAAGGTTTGATAAAAATAAATTATGATAATTCTACAAAAGATTAAAGATTATAGTAAAGTAATAGTTAGAAGTGATCTTTTTATTAACATTGCTGCCTTTATTATATCTTTAATTATAAAGTTGTTGTATCAAACATTTAGAATTAAAAAAATAAATTTCGAGACTCTTACAAAATATTCAAAAACCGGATACATTTTATTATTTTGGCATGGACGTTTTATGTTACCTCCTTTTTTAATTCGAAAGACTGGTATAAAAATGTTTGGCCTTTTTTCAAAACACAGGGACGGAAAATTAATTGCAAAAATTTTTACATTTAATGGGGTTAATCCAATTTGGGGATCAACGAATTATGCAACCGCATCAACAATTCGCGATTCAATAAAAATTTTAAAACAAGGTCATGCATTGGGATTCACTCCAGACGGGCCAATTGGTCCGCGGTTTAATATTGTAACAAACAGCCCTTTTTATTTTGCAATGAAAACAGGGGTTCCAATTATTCCATTGTATATTTCAGCAAAAAATGTGAAAATAATAAATAGCTGGGATAGATGTATGATTATCAAACCGTTTTCAAAAGTAATTGCAAAAATTGGAGATCCAATTTTTATAACAGATAGTGACTTTAAAAATAAACAAGATGAAATTAAAAATCAGTTACAGGAAATGATGATTAAAGAGCAACAAAAATTAGATAAAAAATACAATCTACCACTAATTGAACCAGAAGTTTTTGAACAATCCCGCGCATACGGGAAATTAATGAGAATGGGAAAAATTAAATAAAAGGAAAATTATGACAAACTTATATAAGATATTAATGACATTGGCATACCCAATAATTTTTTTATATCTAAAAAAAAGACAAAAAAAAGGTAAAGAAAGTTTAAATCCAAAAAGATTCAACGAACGGTTTGGCCGAGCATCTGTTGAACGCCCAGATGGAAAAATCGTTTGGTTTCATGGGGCATCACTTGGAGAGCTTAATTCCGCGATGTCCTTTATGCGTGATACAATTAAACGTTATCCGAATGTAAAAATTTTAATAACATATGCAAGCCATAATGCAGATAAAGTAATTCCAGCTAAATTTAAAGATAATCCAAATTTTATTTGTCAATATATCCCTGTTGATATTCCATTTTGCGTTGAAAGATTCATCAATTACTGGAGACCATCTGTCGGATTTTTTATAGATTCTGAATTATGGCCAGCGTTACTATCATCTGTGAAAAAGCATGGTATTCCAATGTTCTTATTAAATGCGAGGATTACAGAACAAGCATTCAAAAAATTTTCAAACTTTTTTGGTAAAAAATTATTTAATGAAATGATAAATACATTTGATTTCATTTTTGCCACATCAAGAGTTGATGAAAGATATTTAAAGCAACTAATATCATCTGAAAATCACAATAAAGTTAAAAACTTTGAAAACTTGAAATATTCTGCCGCTCCACTTATTCCAAATGCAACAAAATTAAAAGAATTGCAAGATATGATAGGAACGCGTCTAAGATGGGTTGCTGGCTCAACGCATAAAACCGATAATGCTGAGGAACATGCCGTATTTGCAGCACACACAGAAATTATTAAACAATATCCAAATGCATTATTAATCATATGTCCAAGACAATATACAAGAATGCCAGAAATTTGTGATATTGCAAAAAAATATAATTTAACTTTCGCAGTTCGCTCAAAAGGTGAAAAGATTACAGATGAAACCAATATTTATATTGCCGATACTCTGGGGGAAATGGGGATATTCTACTCTATTACTGATGTGGTTTTTATTGGCCGATCATTGGTTAATTTGGGTGGTAGTAATCCAATTGAACCAATGCAGTTAAAAAGTGTTACTATAACTGGAAAATATTATCAAAATTTCAAAGATATGGTCGATGAGATGTTAGAAAAAC
Organism: uncultured Alphaproteobacteria bacterium; assembly: GCA_963541805.1. Classification (GTDB taxonomy): domain Bacteria; phylum Pseudomonadota; class Alphaproteobacteria; order Rs-D84; family CASDRH01; genus CAUTVF01. Next base: position 3,240 of record CAUTVF010000011.1, on the reverse strand, counting down.
AAGTAATCGTTGGATTAAAGAGCCCTAAACAGCTGGGAGAAATTGTGAAACGTTGCTTTGATAAAAATAACGCTGAAGATTTAAAAGATATCATTGACCGATCGTATGATTTTGTTATGTCAAAAGCAAATGTAAAAGAAAAGATTTTTGATACAATAAAGAACATTTGTAATACTAAACTGGGTTAATTTATGCAACAACCAAATTTTTGGAATAGTGTCAACTTAGTGGCGGTTTCTTTACTGCCGCTTTCTTTTTTATATTCCATAATTTCAAAAGCAAATTTATTTATTCAATCTTTATCTAAGTACCATCCAAAAACACGAGTAATTTGTGTCGGAAATATAAATATTGGTGGAACTGGAAAAACTCAAGTTGTATTAAAATTATCTGAAATCTTTTTAAAAAATGGTTTAAAAATTTGTATTGTTATGCAGGGATACAACAGTAAACTGGCAAAAAAAAATTATGCAACAATAGTTGATATAAAAAAACATAGCGCAACAGATGTTGGAGACGAGCCTTTAATGTTGGCATCAAAATTGGAAAAGTACGAAAATGCCAAAATTATTATTAATAATTGTAAAAAAACATCAATAAAATTTGCAGAAAAATTACATCCCGATATAATTATAATGGATGATGGGATGCAAAATGAATCAATAAAAAAACACTCATCAATTTTAGTAATCGATGGACAGTTTGGTTTTGGTAATTATTTTACTGTTCCAGCTGGACCCCTTCGTGAAAGTGTAAAATCAGGGGTAAAAAAAGTTGATGCAGCTATTATAATTCGAAAAGATTCAAAACTAATAACACAACAACTTTTAGATTACAGTATTCCAATTTTTCATGGAGAAATTGTACCTGAAAGATACAAATTCCTTAAAAATAAAAAAGTATTTGCATTTTGTGCAATTGGTAAACCTGAAAAATTTTTTACATCTTTAAAAAATTGTGGTATTTATCCAGATGAAACAAAGACTTTTTCAGATCATTATATGTATACTGATTGTGACATAAAAAATATTATTGAGAAGTATGCAAAAAAATATATTATATTCACAACTGATAAAGATTATGTGAAAATACCGGAACACTACAAAAGATATATAAAATCTTTTTCTATCAAATTGTCGATAAAAGAAAAAAATTTTAATAACTTTGTTTTGTCCTTAATCAAATAAAATTTAAAAATGAGTTATAGTTCAATAGTATATTTTCTATTTATTTTTTCAATATATGTTGCGTGGATTAGATCGATATCCAAACAAAAGATATTAATTTTGTTATCTGTTCTAGGAATTTCTATATTTCATATATTAAATATTAATTTTGAATTTAACAAAATTATATTTGTAATTTTCCTTTTATTTAGCCTTATTTCTGTTCTGTTTTCAATATTTTCAAAGACTGTAGCCCTACGTGTTTACATGGGAAAAGAACAACTATTAAAAAAATGGGCTTCCCATCCACTTCAGGCAATATTTGGATATTTGTTTTACTTGTTTATTAAATCAATACCTTTAAAAACAGCATCAAAACTTGGGGTAAAATTGGGACGATTTTGCGCAAAATTAAATATGCCTGTTAATCGCAAAGCTTTGGCAAATATTAAAATGTGTTTTCCAAATAAAACTAATAATGAATGCCAAAAAATTTTATCCAAATCATGGTCTGTTTTTTTGAGATTTGTTTTTGAAATTCCGAAATTAAAAACCATTTATAAAAATCCGGATAAATATGTATCAATAGAAGGGTTAGACAATTTAAAAAAAATGAGTGGTCAACCGATGATTGCAATGTTTGCTCATTATGGAAGCATATCCATAGTTCCAATTCCATTTCATAAATTAGGAATAAAATGTAGTGTTATTTTCAGATTTCCCAACAATCGCTTGATGTCATGGTTCTTTTTCAAAATGATTGCAAGTGCAGATAATTTAAAAGCAATCCCAAAAGGAGATCAAGGGAACAGATCATCAATAAAAACATTAAAAAGAAAAGAGACTTTAATAATTGCAGTTGATCAACGTTTTGAAGGATTTGGCAGTTTAAAATTAAAATTTTTTGGATTTGATGCCCCAACTGCCCCTGGACCAGTCAAGCTTTCAAAATCTTTTGATGCTCCAATTGTTCCAATTCAGGTTATTCAACAGAAAGGTTTAAAATATAAAGTAATTATTCACAAACCATTTATCCCAAATTCAACTGATGAAGCAGACACTCAAAAAATTAATGATATTGTTGAAGAATGGGTAAAACAATATCCAGAACAATGGTTTTGGTTACATAAACGTTGGAAAAGAGGATAATAATGTTAGGACAAATTAATAATTCAATGCAACATACTTTGAACAAAAGTTTTATTGTAAAAAGTATTGGTCAACATTCTGGAAAAATTGTAAAAATTTGCGTCGAACCGGCAGAACTTGACACAGGAATTATTTTTAGTGATATGCAAAGTAATAAAAAGTTAAAATTAGAAATTGAAAACATTACTGCAAATTCCGGATGTTCGAATATTGGAAACATTCATACAATAGAACATATTTTATCTGCTTTATCTGGATTAGGTATTGATAATGCAATCGTTAAATCTTGGGGTGGAGAAATTCCGATTTGTGATGGATCCGCTGGATATTTTGCAAAAAAAATAAAATCTATCGGTCTCAAAGAACAAAACGGAAAACGAAAATACTTGAAAATATTAAAAGAAATCACTGTTAAGGATGGAAAAAGCAATTCAATTGTTACCTTATCTCCGATTGATAATTTTAATGGCCTTACAGCGTCTGTTAAAATTGTATACGATACTCCTGCAATTGGAGTTCAATCATTTGAAACAAAGGTTACAATTGACAATTATTGTAATTTAATTGCAAGTGCAAGATCATTTGCAAGGATTAAAGATATATTATTATGGCACTCACAAGGTTTCGCAATTGGCGCAAGTTTAAAAACAGGCATTGGTGTTGACGATAAAAAAATTTTAAATAAAGAAGGCACTAGATTTAAAAACGAATTTGCACGACATAAAATATTAGATGCCATAGGAGATTTACGCACATGTGGATATCCAATCATTGGACATTATAATTCCATTAAAGGAGGACACATGCAAAATAATTTACTTGTCAAAGAATTACTATCCGACAAGTCAAATTATGAAATAATTGAACTATAACAGGTCAACATATCCTCCAGAACTTGGAGGAAAAGGAGGATATGTTGGTATAC